>PWQG01000232.1 GCA_003556835.1 Gammaproteobacteria bacterium | reverse complement strand
GAACGATGTCCCAATGCGCTGGGATCTCCCCCAGCCACTCGATGCCGCTGTCTTTCATGGGGGCATCAGGGTTGAGCCCCTTGGTGACGGCGCGGGTGATCAGGGCGGTGCGCTTTTCGGCCAGCCGGTCGAGCAGGCGGCGCTTCTTGGCGATCAGGGTGTCGATCTCGGCGGTCTTGCGGTCGAGGAAGGCGGCGATTTTTTGTTGTTCGCCCTCACTCGGCCATGCCCAAGTTATTTTCGTGATCTCCGCTGGGTCACAGCGCTGATGGCTGCGTGTCACTGACTGGACAAATGACGAAAGCCGGTCCGTGACGTTTTGGCTTTTCCAGACATAGAACATGTAGTTAAGGTCGGCTTCCCATGGAGTAAGCGGCACGAACTCCGTGGAGGCAACCGTCAGATAGTCTGGGTGAGGCTCAGCAATGGTAACCGTCGCCTTTCGGGGGTTGAGCTTCGAGACCAGAACTTGAGGTTCGTTGATAATCAATTTTCCACTATCAATGGATTCTCCTTCTTCAACAGCACCCGCGCCGGTCGCCTGAACAGTGGGAATGGCGTAATGGTACACATCCCTGCTCTCCAGATCGGACGGGCTGATCTGCAGTTTGCGGCTTTCGATGACAAAATCAGCGCGGCATACCTGCCAGTCAGACGGTACTTTTCCGAGCCATGGGTTTCCCGTTTCTTTATAGCTTTCGTAATGTTGCTTCGTCATGGCTGGTCGCCCTGCCGTTTCATCCGCTCCTCCAACGCCTCCAGCTCCCGCAACTCCTCGGCATCGGCTTCCAGCGCCTCGTTGCGACGCCGCTGGGCGTCGAGCTGTTCGTAGCGCTCGTGGGCGATCTGCTCCATGCGGTCGCGGCTGATGCTGCCCGCGCCGTCGAGGATGGGCCGCTCGTTGAATTCCAACTGCTGGTCCACATTGGTCTCAGGCATTTTAGCTGCCACCTCAAGAACCCTCCCCGGAAAGAATCTCCCATACTCTCTTGTAACCGGCTCCACTTAGGGGGGCCTGCTCCGGCATTGCACTGCTCCAATCTTTATGGGACATGTTTTTGAGGAATTCACGGGCCTTCCCGACAGAATATCGTTCGTCTTTACCGCCATAAATTTCGCGATAGAGCGAGCCGAGATTCTCGGATACACTTCGAGGAGCAGAGTTCATCCGCATCAACACCGCATCTTCCGTACGGACGCCGTGATAAATCATGGCAGGCAGCGCATTGATGCGGCGGCGCTCAGCCTCGGTCATCCTTTCAAAGTCCATCCCCGATACACGACTCAACGCCGACACACCCCAAGTGCCGTTATTGACAATAGCGCGATAGATCGCCTTGCAGGCATCGGTGAACGCCTCGGTTTCCGACCGCTCGTTATTTTGTGAAAAATAGGTTTTCGCTATGTCTTCCAGCCGCACGCCATTCACCCAGTCACGTGTGATGTTGGATAAATGGGCATGGTCGAATCCATCACCACCTATTTCCTCCAACTGATGTTTCAACTGGGGAACCTTGAGCATGACCCCGAACAGGTCCGCCATGCGGCCTGCATCTCCAAACAAGCTTTCCGGCGCCCAGTCATCAGGTCTCAACTGCTCTTCGAGGTTCCGCATGCCGCTCATCGCTTTTTGCACGCCTTCAGGCGAAAAACCGGTCAAATCGGCCAGTTCCGCCGAGCCTGGCATATCAGCCAGCTTGCGGGCATAGTTTTTCGTGGCATTAAGTAAAGCATCGGCCTTGTCCCGTTGCGCGGGATCATTACGCAGGGTCGTGTAGCCATAGGTCTTCCGAAGAAACTGATCAGACTCGGCCAACACTGCATCAAGGTTCTTCTTTTCTGCCCAAAGGTGGGCGATATAGCAGCGAAAATCCTCCCATTGATCTTTCCAAAGAACTGCCTCGAGGTTGTTGAGCTCACCCTGGTTTGCTAATTCATCGAGCAGCGCCGTCAAGCGTGACGCAAGAGCACCGGTGTTCTTGCTGACAAACTCAATGGTCGCGTCCCTATCCTTGCCCTCTGCAAGGCCGATAACGCCCACACTGTCATGCCCGATTCGCCCAGCCCGACCAGCGAGGTTCCAGAATTCCCGTGGCGACATTTCGACCGACCGTCGTCCCATTGGAAATGAACGGGAAGCAAGAAAAATAGAAGAGACCGGGAAATTGATTCCCTGAGCAATAGTCGATGTGGCGCACAAAACGCGCAGATGGCCAGACTCCGCGAGCCACTCCATAAGCGTACGAATTTCATCCGACAGTCCCGCATGGTGGACGCCAACCCCATGGTCAAGCATCTTTATTAGCTCGAAACTTTGACTGACTTCTGTCTTGAGAAAATCCTGAACCAGTTTCACATCGTCAGGTACAACATCAAACTGCGGCGCACTCTCAGCGGCATGGCGCGCCATTGACCAAGCCATTCTTGGATCTCGACCAATGGCAATACTCGTACCGCGTCCAGACATGAGGGTGGCCATAGCGGCCGTCTGCACGCCAAATCCTTTTTGCTGCCCACTGCCCAACACTTCGCTTTTCGGTACATCTATCGGTCTGCAATCGCCCGCACGATGCGTGCCGCGCAACCTCATCGCCCTTTCGGTGACGGTCAGCGTCTCGTACTCAAGCCGCCATCCCGCACGTTCGCTGTCATCTGCGACCGCACGGTAAAGCCCGATTATCCGTTCGTTGGGTTTCCAGGCGGTGGTACCGAAACTAATAGCGCTGCCCGCATTGATATCATCCGCAAGCCATCGTGCTACAGTCTCGCTGCTCTCGACATAAGGCATCAACAACAGGAAATTGGCTCGGAGACAATCCCGCTTGATGGTGGCAAGAAGAAACTCAATTCGCAGCCCTCTGGCCTCCGTTTCGAGATTGTGCGCTTCGTCCATCACAACAAGCGCAAGCGGACGCGGCACGTTCTTGTTACGGATGACCAGCGAAAGCTTTTCCGGTGTCGCAACCAGCACATCGAACGGCTTTTCCTGGTCGGTAAGAAGCTCCTCCTCGAAAGCATCAACCTCTACCGCCCCACTGAGTTGTTCAACCCGCAGGCCGATCGGCTCGAAGTCACGCCGCAACCGTCGCGTGATTTGCGCGGTCAACGCCCTGGTCGGTGCGACGTAAGCGACCCACCCAGGGTTGCCGGGCACATCAAACTGATTGAGCGCCTGGAGAATCCGGAACTGCGCCAGCAATGTTTTGCCACCGGAGGTCGGCATGTCTACCACGATCGCGGTTTTAGCCTGATCAAGAAGGCCCTGTTCCAGCAGAGCGGCACGTTGCGGTGGCAGTAGTTCGAACATCGCCTGGTGCTCTCGTTTGGTCAGCGTCTTGACGAAGGCCGACACACGGGAATTGACGGTTCGAGTGCCCCACCACAGGGAGTTCGTGACCATGATCCGGGCAGCGGCATGAAGCCAGCGCAAGATCATTTCGTGCCGCGCATCGCCAGATGCAGTTGCAGCCTTGATGGCCGATTCAAAATGCTTGTCGAGATCACCAAAGACGGTAGGGGATTGCCCTTGCAACATGTATTCCGCAAGGATTTCCGTCGCCTTCGCCCAGTGATAGAGACCGATCAGCCGCAGGGCGATGGTCCTGTCTTCCACCTCGGAACCATTGCTCAGGCGCGCTTTCTCATGCGTTCTCTGGTCTTCCCGCAGTCCAGCGATAATTTCACGGATGCGATCAAGGTCATCCCAACCATCCTTGCGGAACAGTCGTACCCAGCAGTCGAACAAACGGTAGAGCAGCCGTCTGTCCCACGGCACACCCGCCACCGACGGCACCACAACCGCAGCTCTTTTTTCCGTGAACCAGCGCCGCAGGTCTGACCAACGATCACCGCAATAGGCAACGGCAGCCAGTTGCAGCACATGGAAAATACGTTCTTCCGTGTTTTCCGGTATCGGCGCTAAACGACGAACGTCAAAGGCGTGATGCGAGGCGGCCGCAGTTTGACCTCGCAGACGATTATCACCGCCAGCGGGGCGGCTTAGGGCATCCAGGCCCTCAATTGCGGCTATTTCATAGGCCAGGGCGACACGCTCCATAAGTCCTTCGTCTGCTTCATCTTCCGCAAAGGAAAAAGTGATCTGACGGCCAACCGCCTGCCGAACCAGCCGCTCATTGACCACTTCAGCCGCTCGAATACGATCAGCTTTGGGAATCGCTCTGAGCGCCCAATGGGACTGAAGATTTTGTAGCGCGGCAGTGGAAATGGTCATGCACCACCCCCTTCCTGCGTCGCAAGCGCCTGCGCCGCTAGGCTGCCGATTGCGTCGGCTGGCAAATACAAGGCAAGCAGTTCGACCTTTGTGCCAGCCGGACAGCCGTTGCCAAGTTTATCAACCCGCACGCGCACGTCGTCCACGTGCGGCTCGACATCGCGCACCAACACGCCGAAAAGCTGAACGTCCGACGTATTGTTGAGATAACGCTTGCTGGCGGCCTTGAACCTATCCTGCCAGGCCGCATTCTTGGCGCGGTGCCCCAGGTATCTGAACAGGTCGTTGCGAATGCTCTCGCTGTCCCGCAAGTCTTCTAATTGCTGCTTCAGCCCGGTCCGACCGTAAACTGCACCGGGCGGGTATCTGGCTTCACCGGACGTTTTTACCTCTCCAAAGACAAAGCGGTCGCCATGTTCATCCTGTTGAACACCCACCAGATCTGCCCCTGGCAGACTCGAGCCACTCTTGCGCTCGTCTCGGCCGTCCGGCCAGGGAAACAGGCAACCCCTATGTTTACTCAGATAGGTTTCGGCAATGGCTTCGCCAACCCGCCAGTCCTCAACATCTTCGGGAGCGGACAATGCCTGGGCGAGTTGCTCTTGCTCGAAAAAGGTTTCCGCGACTCCAGCCAGCAACTGTTGAATGTCAGCGTTGCCCTGTTCATCGAAGACTAGCGCAGAAACCTGGCCGCTGATTGCTGTCTCCAATTCTTCCTCGTTCCACGAGCGACCGGTTCCGGTAGACGGCAAGGCTCCATGGCTATAGCACTCAGTCCCAACGGCGATCATACCGGCATCTCCCCGTTCATCAATCTAGGCCGGAGGAGGTCGCGGTCATCGGAGCAATAATCGCTGGTCAGGGCGAACAGATCGCGCACCTTGTGGTAGAAGCGCTTCTCCGAGGCGCGGATGTCGCGGATACGGGCCAGGAGCTCGTCGAAGTAGTCCCAGCCGCCGGGCTCCTTCAGGCGCTGGTCGTCCATGACGAAGCCCTTGACCAGGTATTCCTCCAGATGGGCGGTGGCCCACTGGCGAAACTGGGTGCCCCGGGGGGAGCGCACCCGGTAGCCCACGGCCAGAATCATGGGCAGGCTGTACCACTTCACACGGTAACGCTTCCCGTCGGCGGCAGTTGTCAAGTTTTCCTTGACAACTTCCGCTTCAGATAACTCGCCTTCTTTCAGTGTGTTACGGATATGGAGGCTGATACTCTGCTTGGTGGTGTCGAACAGCTCGGCCAGCTCCGCCTGGGTCAGCCAGACGGTGTCGCCCTCGGCCCGGAGCCGGATTTCCGCCCGGCCATCCTCGCTGCGGTAGAGGATCAGCTCGCCCGCGCTCATGCGGTCACCTTTTTCAGCATGTCCAGAATTTCCCCTTCCAGGCTCTGGATATCCTGCTCGATCTCCTCCAGCGGCCGGGGCGGTTCGTAGACATAGAAATGCCGGTTGATGGGGATCTCGTAGCCCACCTTCGTTTTTTCGTGGTCGATCCAGGCGTCCTCGACGAAGGGCAGCACCTCGCGGGCCAGGTAGTCCTCGCAGTGATCGCGGACCAGATCAAGCAGCTGGCTGTTGTCGGCGTCCTTGTCGTAGCCGATCGGAAGTGGCAGCGGGATATCGGCGGGCAGCGGCACGATCTCGGTATCGCGCAGTTCGGTATCCGGCTCGGGGTTGCCCTTGCTGTCCCGGCAGATGTCAGCCTCGGGGTCGCGCTCGGACAGGGCATTGAGGATGGCCTTCTTGATCGGCGCGGGCAGTTTCTCGCCGGCGTCCTTGAAGGCGGCCTTGAGTCGCGGTTCGAATTCGGCGCGGTCGTTGTAGAGGTGGTCGCTCATCCCCCGGAGGATGTTGATCATGCTCTGCTGGGTGGCCTCGCCGGCCTTGACCTCGGCTTCCGCCTCGGTCGGGTTCTTGCGCTTCTTGCTCCTGGCAAGATTGACGAAGGCGGTTTCCTGCCAGAGGCTTTCTATGCGCTCGGCGCTGGCCTGGAAGTTGAGCCGCAGGGGGCGCTCCACGGTGACTTTCAGATAGCCGAAGTCCCGGTTGTCGAACACCTTCGAGCAGACCCGCTCGCTCTGCTCGCCATTCGCACCCACCTGGCAGGTGGCGCCATCGGTGAAGTCGGCGTAGAGGCGGGTCAGCTCTTCGATGTGCTCATCGCCCAGCTCGTTGCGCTTGTTGCCCAGGCTTTTTCTCATCTTGCGGTAGTGGCGGGTGCCGTCGATAAGCTGCACCTTGCCCTTGCGCTCGTCGGGCTTGCGGTTGCTGACCAGCCAGATATAGGTGTAGATCCCGGTG
>PWQG01000390.1 GCA_003556835.1 Gammaproteobacteria bacterium | reverse complement strand
GAAACTGGAAATGCAGGCCATACCGGACCTGCAGGAAGGCATCGCCTATGCCGAGTCCATCCGGGACTACGCCAGCCGTGACCTGCTCGCTTCCATTCTCAGTAGCGAGGAAGAACATGTGGACTGGCTGGAAACCCAACTGAGCCTGATCGACCGGATCGGCCTGGAAAATTACCAGCAGTCCATGATGGGCTGATAGAGGCAGCCCATCATCACATCAACGATCGGTCAGAACGTGGTGCGGATCTTTACCGCCCACTTTCGGCCAGCATTCGAGCAGGAATGCTCGATCAGGGATGGGATACCCTGCTTGATGCGCCCCGGGTAACGGATCCGCTCACGACAACGGCCATTATCCAGAACATTCATCGATTCCAGCCGGAAAGTGATCCCGTCGAATGCCACCAATTGTGCATAGGCCATGGTGAAGGCGTCCGCGTTGAACCGCTCGATCTGCTGCACATCATAGCGCCGCAGGCCATCGTTGAAACTGTTACGATAATTGAAACCATAGGTCAGATTCCGACCGCTTATATCGTGACGGAACCCCAGGCTGTAGCTCCCCCGGCCATGTCGTTCCAGGCGTCGATCAGTCCCCAGGAACGGGTCGGTGACCTCCGAATCCTCCACCTGCACACCCGCCGTGACGATCGCATCGGGCACACCGAAATAACTCAAGCGCGTACTCGCATCCAGCGCCAGCCCGGCCTTCCAGGCATCCCCGATATTGCCGGGCCCGGTCAGCAGATTGCCCGACGCCGTTTCGATACCCACGGTGTCAATGACATCTTCAAGATCATGGTAAAAGGCCCTGGCATTCAACACCCCGTTGTCATTGGGCAGGCGGTACTCCATGTTGACTTCGTATTGCCAGGCTTTCTCCTGCACCAGGTTGGGGTTGCCGGCCGTGGCATCACGCTGTTCATCATCGGTATCCGCAGCAGCCACAAACTGATTGAAACTCAGCTGTGACACAAAACGCTCCACCCGGGCACGAAGTTGTAGGGTCGAAGTCACGTCGTAGCGCATATCGAATTTCGGACGTATGAAATCGAAACTGCGCCGATTCCGAGTGTCTCCAGTCTGTTCGATCTCCGAACTTTCCCAGGTCAGGGTGCTCTCCAACGACAGCGCCTGTCCGATCCGCCAATTATGAATGGCAAAACTCTCATAGCGCATTTCCTCAACCCGACTGTCGGCATTGGGGAATTGCACCGGAACCAGCCCGCCGGTCTCGGCTGAACCCTCGCCACTGCCCGGAAGACCCAGTCGCAGGCTGGAATCAAGAATCGTCTGGGCGCGCTCGACACCGATCTCGATATCCTGATTGATATTGAGGTTATGAATGTAGGACGTGCGTGCGATCCGCTCCTGTTCGGTGGCAGAGGTGTTCATGAACAGGGTCTTTTCCCCCTCTTCCTCTGGCGTATCGCGATCAAAGCGCTCGCGCAAACCGGTTTGATCAGCTTCGTTGACAATGAACAGGAAGCGGAAGCGGTTACCCGTCGTGAAGATGTGTTCGTAGTTGCCCCCGAGCTCCCAACGTTCGTCCGTTGCATCATTGTATTCAAACTCGTAGCGCACTTCCGGAGGATCCGCCAACAGATTGGTGATCTCGCGCTCATAGGTCATTGGCGGATCGAGTTGTTCATACTGGGCATTGAACTGGATTCGATCACTCAAGCCCAGGTCCCAGGTCAGATTGGTGTTGAGCGTCAGATCATCACGATCGCGTATTTCGTTGCGATAGACGGTGCCGGCTGGCGTCCAGTCTCCCAGGTAATTGATCTCATGGCTGTCCCGCTGTTCATAGCGCGGCTCCATTTCCGCGCTCAGGACATAGCCGAATCGACCGCGCTGGCCGTTGAGGGCAAGCGCACCGCCGGGGCGCATCTCGCCGTCATCATAAAAATCCGCATTGATCTCGGCAGTAACACTCTGTCGGGCAAGACTCTCTTCGAGTACGATGTTGACCATCAGACCACTGCTGCGCGCACCCAGAGAACTGTTGGTACCGCGAATGATCTCGATATAGTCCACCTGGCCAGCTGCAATCCGGCTGAGCTGGTTACGCGCTTCATTGGCCTTACCTGCCATACGCTGGCCATTGATCAGAATCTGATCTTCGTTGCCCAGTCCACGGTCGTTTCCGTCACTGCTGCTTTGCAGGGCAAGCGAAATGCCGGGAATACGATCGAGCATATCGTTGACACTGTTGGGCTCGTACTGGCGGAAGAAGTCGGCATTATAACGCACGGTGGATGCGTCTTCGCCAGCGCCAGAGACCAGATCCAGTGGCAACTCTTCATTCTGTCCCAGTGCAGCAGGAATGCTGCCAGAGCTCAGAACTGCGGCCATGGCAATGGCCATATATGGCCTTTGCAGCAAGCAGCAGCTCAATCCGTTGCTGTTGTTCATTATGGGTTCCCCTCAATAGCGATTGCCAATTTGTAATTGTTGGAAGTTGTCGGGCTGCATAATGGCCCGAGATGGCAAGAGCGGGTTTATAAACCAGACTCGCAAACATGGAAAGTCGGACAGCGCGGGAGATTGTCATTTTTTGTGGCACATCACGCCCGGGGCTGCATACCAACGGCACTCCGATCGATTCCGGGATGCCAATCGGGAATCCGCCCATGACCGGTTGAATCTGCTATCATCAGTTCATGCAAGCGATACCTGTGAAAAATCTTGTCTCTCCACGGCATGAAGATGCGTGGACCCATACACGTGCAGGCGAGCCCCGTGGACACATTGACAGTGACAGCCTCCAGGAGCTCTGGATACATACCGGAACCGCCTGCAACCTGTCCTGTCCATTCTGCCTGGAAGGCTCACATCCCGGCGACAACCGCTTGTCAGCCATGCGCCTGGAGGATATCGAACCTTTCCTGAAGGAAGCCGTGGACCTGGGTGTGCAACAATTCTCCTTTACCGGCGGCGAGCCTTTTGTGATCCGCGACTTTCCCCGTATCCTGCAGGAAGCCAGCCGGCATCGCCCCTGCTTCGTACTGACCAATGGCACCGCTCCCCTGCTGCGCCGCACCGAGCAGATCCTGCCCTTGCGGGAAAGTCTGCATCCGGTACGTTTCCGGGTCAGCCTTGACTACCCGGACGCGGCCCGGCATGACGTTGATCGCGGCGCAGGCAGTTTTGCCGAAGCGCTGGAAGGTATCCGCTGGCTGCACGACAACGGTTTTGAAGTGTCTATCGCACGACAGACCGATGAAGGGGAAGACCCGGAGGCGGTCGAAGCGAACTTCCGGCAGATTTTTCGCGCTCACGGCATTCCGGAAGATCTCGCATTCACGGCATTTCCCGACCTGGGGACACCCGGAACGGATGATGGCAGTCCGGAGATCACCGAGAACTGCATGGAGAAGTATCCAACAGCCGAGAGCCGCGCTCATTTCATGTGTAGCTATACCCGCATGCTGGTAAAGCAGAACGGTCGCGTGCGAGTCTATGCCTGCACCCTGGTGGATGATGATCCGGATTACGACCTCGGTGGAACCTTGAGAGAAAGCTTGCAGCAACGGATCATGCTGCGGCATCCGCGGTGTTTTGCCTGCTACCAGTTCGGGGCCAGTTGTAGCGCGCCGTAGTGCTTGGAATCAATTCCTGGGAATCAATGCCTTCGTAGCAAGCCGACCCCGAGCGCAGCCATCAGCACGGATACCACCGGATTCAGATAATTGAACAGCGCCCAGGGCAGGTATTCAAGTACCGGCACGCCCAGCGTCGCAGCATAGAACACTCCTGCCGTGGTCCACGGAATCAGTCCGGTAGTCATCGTGGCGCCCTCTTCCACCGAGCGCGACAACACGGCATTGTCCAGCCCATTTTGTTCGTAGCTGCGGCGAAACAACTGGGAATTCAGGATGATACTGATATAGGCCTCCCCCATCGCCATATTGCCCATCAGACCTGCACCGATGGTGGCCGACACCAGACTGGCTGTGCGTCGCACCCGCGATACCAGCCCACGCACCAGCACTTCCAGCATTCCCGTGCCGAACAGGATGCCGCCCAGGGCCAGCGCCAGCAGGGACAGCAACAGCGTCCAACTCATGCTCAGCAATCCACCACGGCCCAGCAAGGCATCCAGCGTATCAACACCGGTCGTGCCGGGTGTATTGCTCCACAATCCATTAAGAACGCTGACCAGATCCTGCCCCTGATAGAATACGGCCACCAACACGGCGGTGAGAATGCTGGCCGTCATGCTGACTTCAGCTGCCACACGCCGAACGCTCAACACCAGCATGACCAACAATGGCAACAGGGTGAGCAGTAGACCAAGCCGGTAGCTGCCCGCAAGTGCCGCCTGTATTTCATGAATCGAAGCATCCGGTAATGCGTTGTCCGAAAACTGAAGGCCGACCAACAGGAAGATCAGGAGGCTCAGAAGAAAAGCGGGTATCGTTGTATACAGCATGGAACCGATATGCCGGTACAGCGAGGTTCCCGCGCTCATTGCTGCCAGATTGGTGGTATCGGATATCGGCGACAGCTTGTCCCCGAACGTCGCCCCGCCGATGATCATGCCTGCGACCAGGGGCAACGGAATTCCCATGACATCACCGATACCGATCAACACGATGCCCAAGGTGCCTGCCGTACCCCAGGCCGTGCCGGTGGCCAGTGACATCAGGCTGCAGAGCAGCATGCCAGCCGCCAGGAAGGAGTAGGGATTGAGCAAGACCAGGCCGTGATGGATCAGTGCGGCCACCGTGCCACTTTGCATGAAGGCCGCGATCACCATGCCTATGAGCAAAAAGATGTAGATGGCGGGCAGCGCATGGCTGATACCTTTGCTCATCATCTCCCGGATGGCGAGATAATCGTAGCCAAGCAGCCGCGCGTGCAGCCCCGTCCAGACCAGACAGAGGAAAAGCAGGATGTGCAGGCTGACCTCGAGAAAGAACAGACCGGTCGAGATCAGCGCCAGGTTGCCGAAAAAGCACAATGCCGCTTGAGCCAGTACAGGCTGCCGGGCCTGCGCGGTGGTTTCCGGGCCATTCTCCATGAAGTTGCCTGTAGCTGTCGGAAAGCGCCATGATCCTGTCAACGGACGGCGATTTCAAGTACAACTTGAACGCCGCCGAACCAGCCATTATGCTGGATCGATGCATATACTGCGGCGTCCCGGCTGGCTGGCCCTCATCGTACTGCTTCTCTACAGCGGGATGGCGGTTTATCACAAGCTTAAACCCCTGCCCCAGGGTCTCAATGTGGCCACACCCCTGCGCATGTCGGAGCAAGCTCATCTGCTGGTGGACTACACCTGGCACGACGAAAATGGTGAGCGCCAGCTGGAACACACAATTTTCGACCGTGTTTTGGAGCTTATAGAAGGTGCAGAGCGGCTGATCGTGCTCGATTTCTTTCTCATCAATGACTTCGCCGGCGACGCGAGCGACGAAGATATGCGCGCATTGAGCCATAAGCTCAGCACGGCGCTGGTTGCCAGGAAACTTGCCTATCCTGATATCCGGATCATCCTGATCACCGATCCCATCAATACCATGTACGGCGGCATTCGCAATCGGGCGTTGCAGCGACTCGAAGAAGCCGGCGTCGAGGTGGTGATTACCCGTCTGGATGCACTGCCAGACTCCAATCCGGCCTGGTCCGGCTTCTGGCGGCTCTGCTGTCAGTGGTTCGGCGACGCGCGAGGCCCGGGGTGGCTGCCCAACCCCGTGGGCGAACAGTCCATTCCGTTGCTCAGCGTGTTTGAATTGCTCAACTTCAAGGCCAACCATCGCAAGACCCTGGTGGTCGACTCTCCGGCGGGCTGGACCGGGATGGTCACATCCGCCAATCCCCATGATGCCTCCAGTGCCCACAGTAATATTGCCGTAGAATTCACCGGGCAAGCTACCCTCGATCTGCTGGAGACCGAGCGGGCCGTGACCCGGTTCTCCCGACCTTCACTGGAATGGCCAGAGGCCAACGATACGGGCGATTTTGCGGCGGAAGACTCAGCAGGGATTGCGAACGGAACGAACAGTGGCAGCGGTACGGCCAGGCTGCAGGTCCTGACTGAGAAGGCAATTCTGTATAAGGTGATGCGCCTATTGGACAACTCCGGGGTCGGAGATGCACTGGATCTGTCCATGTTCTATCTGTCACATCGTGACGTCATCAATGCTTTGCTGGATGCTCACCAGCGCGGTGCCGACCTGCGCGTATTACTGGATCCGAACACCGGCGCTTTCGGCAGAGCCAAATCCGGCATTCCCAACCAGCCAGTGGCCGACGAACTGACCGACGCCGGTATTCCTGTCCGTTGGTGTAATACCCCTGACGAGCAATGCCATGAAAAATACCTGTTACGGCGCGCGGCCAGTGGCGAGGCAGAGCTGATAGCCGGTTCGGCCAACTTCACCCGGCGCAACCTGGACAACCTGAACCTTGAGACCAATATCCGCCTGCTGGCAAATCATCACGCACCAATCATCCGCGAGACCGCTGCCGCCTTCGAGCGTCGCTGGGAAAACCGGTCCGACCAGGAATTCAGCGTGGAGTATGAAGAACACGCCCGTGGCGGTTGGTGGCGCTACTGGCGATATCGCTTCATG
>PWQG01000252.1 GCA_003556835.1 Gammaproteobacteria bacterium | reverse complement strand
TCGAAGGCGGCAGTGACAGCAAGTTCCGCATCCTGCGTGGCCACAAGAACCGTTTTGGCGCGGTCAATGAGCTGGGCGTCTTTGCCATGACCGAAACGGGTCTGAAGCAGGTGAAGAATCCTTCTGCCATTTTCCTGGCCCGCAGCGAGGAGCAGAGCCCCGGCTCCCTGGTGATGGTGCTCTGGGAGGGCACACGTCCCCTGTTGGTGGAAATCCAGTCCCTGGTGGATGAGTCCCCCTTGAACAATCCGCGTCGCCTGGCCGTGGGCCTGGACCAGAACCGCCTGGGCATGTTGCTGGCGGTCCTGCACCGTCACGGAGGACTCTTCATGGCGGACCAGGATGTCTACGTCAACGTTGTGGGAGGCGTGCGGGTCACCGAAACCAGTGCCGATCTGGCCCTGATCCTGGCCATTGTGTCGAGTTTCCGGGATCAGTCCCTACCGCGCGAATTGGTGGTGTTTGGTGAAGTCGGGTTGGCTGGTGAGATCCGGCCGGTACCCGGCGGGCAGGAGCGCCTTGCTGAAGCGGCCAAACACGGGTTCCGCCGTGCCATCGTGCCCCGGGCCAATGCGCCGAAAAAACCCATTGATGGCATGGAAGTGGTGGCGGTGAGCCGCCTCGCAGAGGCCCTGGATGCATTGGGCTGAGCAAACCCACGGTTGTGTTTATCGCTTCGCCTCTTCATAATCAGCAGCTTCGCCATCATCTTGGATGGCCGCCGGGTACTGGTCCAGGCCCGGTTCAGAAACCCGGGATTGAGCATGCAGACTGCAGTATCCATACAAGAACTTTCCAAGACCTATGACGACGGCTTCCGAGCCCTGAAGAGCATCAACCTGGAGATCCGGGAGGGTGAAATCATCGCCCTGCTGGGACCTAATGGCGCGGGCAAGACCACACTGATCTCCTGTGTCTGTGGTATCGCCACCCCCAGCTCCGGTCGGATTGAGGTGGGCGGCTACGATTGTGTGAAGGACTATCGAAAGACGCGCGCGATGATCGGTCTGGTGCCCCAGGAATTGACCACCGACGCCTTCGAAACGGTTCACAATACGGTCAGTTTCAGTCGAGGCCTGTTCGGCAAGGCGCCGGATCCCGCGCATATCGAAAAGGTTTTGCGTTCGGTATCACTCTGGGAAAAACGCAACAACAAGGTCCTCACATTGTCCGGTGGCATGAAGCGGCGCCTGCTCATTGCCAAGGCCCTCTCTCACGAACCGCAGGTGCTGTTCCTGGACGAACCCAGCGCCGGTGTGGATGTGGAGTTGCGCAAGGAAATGTGGTCCGTGGTGCACGAATTGCGCGCTTCCGGCGTGACCATAATCCTTACCACGCACTATATCGAAGAAGCCGAGGAGATGGCCGACCGGATCGCCGTGATCAACAATGGCGAAGTCGTGCTGGTGGAAGAGAAGGATGAATTGATGCGCAAGCTGGGCAAGAAACAGCTGCTGCTGGACCTGAACCAGTCACTGGGCGCCATCCCCCAGGGGCTGGATGCCTACGAGCTGGAGCTGGCCGAGGGCGGGCAGCAACTGATCTATACCTTCGAGACCCGGGGCAGTCGCACGGGTATAACGTCACTGTTGGATGATTTGCGCCAGTGTGGCATCGAGTTCAGGGATGTGAACACCACGCAAAGCTCCCTGGAAGAGATTTTTGTGAAACTGGTGGGGGAGTCCAATTGAATATCCACAGCATACTGGCCATTTACCGGTTTGAAATGGCGCGTACCCGGCGGACCCTGCTGCAGAGCGTTGTCGCCCCGGTGATCACGACAGCCCTGTATTTTGTGGTCTTCGGTGCGGCGATCGGTTCGCGCATCGAGGAAATCAATGGCGTACCCTATGGCGCCTTCATCGTACCCGGTCTGATCATGCTTTCCCTGCTCACGCAGAGTGTGACCAATGCCGCGTTTGGCATCTACTTCCCGAAGTTTACCGGCACCATCTACGAGCTGCTGACGGCACCGGTGTCGATGTGGGAGGCGGTCATCGGTTATGTGGGGGCCGCGGCCACCAAGTCACTGATGCTGGCGGTCATCATCCTGATCACGGCAACCTTCTTTGTCGAGCTGCGTATCGCGCATCCCCTGGTCATGGTGCTGTTCCTGGTACTCACAGCCGTGTCCTTCAGCCTGTTCGGGTTCATCATCGGCATCTGGGCGGACAACTTCGAAAAACTGCAGCTCATTCCCTTGCTGATCATCACCCCGCTGGTCTTTCTTGGTGGTACCTTCTACTCCGTGGACATGTTGCCGCCGGCCTGGCAGACCCTTAGCCTGCTCAATCCGGTGCTGTACCTGGTCAGCGGGTTCCGCTGGAGTTTCTACGAGCTGGCTGATGTCAGCATCTTTGTCAGTCTGGGCATGGTGGGGCTGTTCCTGATTGTCTGCATGACGGCCGTCTGGTGGATTTTCAAAACCGGCTATCACCTGAGAAGCTGATCGGGACGAGTCGGGATGGCGCCCACAAGACGGTGCCACGCGGTCCTTGTCAGGCGATGAATGCTGGAGTACTGTCCCCGGAAGGAAGTCACCGCAGAGGATCCTACACAAATGAGTGAGCATGAATGGCCCGTGTTACTGTGGGACAATGGCCTTGACCTGATCGCCCTGCTGTTTTTCCTGGCCTGCTTCAAGGGCTATCTCTACTACACCTCACGCAAAAGCACCAGTACGCCCTGTCTGGCCTTTGCCATGCACCGTTTCCGCAAACAATGGATTCGCGTGGCGCTCAAACGGGAGAACCGGATCGCCGACACCAATATCGTGGCGAACCTGGAGCGTAACGTCTCCTTCTTCGCTTCCACCTCCATACTGGTTCTGGCGGGCTTGTTGACCCTGTTGACCTCCTCGGAATCGGTGATGAGTATGCTGTCGGACATTCCTTTCTCCGATGACAGTTCCCGCGGTGAGTGGGAGGTGAAAGTCCTGTTGCTGGTGTTGATGTTCATCTACGCGTTTTTCAAATTTACCTGGGCCTTGCGCCAGTTCGGGCTGGTCTCGGTCATGATCGGGGGCGCCCCGGAACCGGTGGATCATCCATCGGCTGCAGAGACCCGGCGCCACGTCGACTCGATAACCCGAATGGCCTCCAAGGCATCGGGTAACTTCAACAGCGGTCTGCGCACCTACTATTTCAGCATGGCTGCACTAGCCTGGTTTGTGAATGCCTGGTTCTTTATGGCCCTGTCTGCATTGGTGGTGCTTGTCCTGTACCGGCGTGAATTCAAGTCCGATACCCTGGCCATCATGATGGAAGATCTGCCAGAGGCCTGATTTCAATGCTGACTCACAAGGGTGGTTTTTATCTTTCGCTGCTGATGGTGCTTGCCCTGACCCTGGTTCTGGTGAACCGGGCCGAATGGCAGTACCGGGATCAGTTGAGCGCTGAACGAATGTCCTCGACGCTGGAGCGGCTCAGTATCTATCGCTACCAGCTGGAAAGCGAACTCAATACCAATCTTTCCCTGATCACCGGTGTTGCCGCATTTGTAGCCGCTTACCCCGATTTTTCGGACGCAGATTTTCAGCGCTACGGCGCCTCGGTGCGTGAGCGTCAGCCAGCGCTTGTCAACATAGCCGTGGCGCCGGACCTGGTTATCCGGCATGTTCATCCGAGGGAAGGTAACGAGGAAGCAATTGGCCTGAATTATCGGCAGCAGGAGGACCAATGGCCAGCGGTAGAGCGGGTGATCGAGTCGGGGACAATGGTGATCGCCGGTCCCGTTGATCTGGTGCAGGGGGGGCGGGCGTTTGTCGCTCGTGCGCCCGTATTCGTGTGGGATGACGTTGGCGATCAACGTATCTGGGGACTCGTGTCCGCGCCCATTCTTGTGGAACAGTTGTTTCGCCCGGCCGGCCTGTATGACCTCCCGGACGATCTGGATTTGGCCATCCGCGGCCAGGATGCCACCGGCGCGGAAGGAGAGACATTTTTCGGTGAACCTTCGGTGTTCGCGGACGCAAATATGGTTAGCATGCCCGTGGCTCTGGGGGAGGGCAGCTGGGAACTTGGCGTAGTGCCGCAAGAGCCGGGCACCACGGCTGGCATTATCGGGATACGTGGGGCTGGTGCCACCATTTCGGTATTACTGATGGGAGGGCTCTGGTTACGTCGAAGGTTCCTTCTCGAGCGCGAAGGGTTAAGGCAGATCATATTCCGTAACGAGAATTTCCTGCGGGCTGTAGAGCGGGTTTCCCGAGTGGGCGGCTGGCGATTGGCCCACGACGGGCGATTCACTGAAATGTCGGAGACCGCCCGTCGCATATTCGACTTGCGTGATGGGGTGGATGACTTCAGCCTGGACGGGCTCTGTGCCCTTCTGGATACACGCAGCGCGACACTGTTGCGGCAACAGTTGATGCGGGCACTGCAGTATCGGACACGATTCGATCGGGAGCTCGAGTTGATCCGTAAAGATGGAACCGCGGTCTGGGTACATTTACAGGGTGAAGTGTTTGAGGAGCGGGGGCGCACCGAAATTACGGGTGCGGTCAGCGATATCACCCGGAGCCGGGAGGCCGACAGGCTGATCGAATACCAGGCGAACTATGATGGCCTGACGCATCTGCCCAATCGCAATCTGTTCCTGGACCGCCTGCATACGTCGCTTCTGCAGGCGCGCCGGCATTCTTCACGCCTTGCCGTGCTGTTTGTCGACCTGGATGATTTCAAGTCGATCAATGACAACCTCGGGCATGATAAGGGAGATGAGTTGCTGATCGAAGCGGCAGCGCGCATCCGCGCCTGTGTACGCGAGACCGATACAGTGTCGCGCTACAGTGGAGATGAGTTTGTGGCTCTGCTGCCGGACGTGTTTTCCGAATCAACCGTGACACGGATCTGTGATGAAATCATTAACCGTATGAATGCAGCCTTTGAGCTGGATGATTCGCGACTGCACTGCAGCGTAAGTATTGGTGTCTCGTTCTTCCCTGATGATGGGGATGAAGCCGATGTGTTGATCATCAAGGCTGACCAGGCCATGTACGAGGTGAAGGGAACCGGGAAGAACAGCTGGCAGTTTTACACTGCCGACATGCAGCAGGAATCCGAACGCAAGCATGTCCTCTACAATAGCCTCATGGCCGCTCTCAGCGCTGGGCGACTGCAGGTCCACTATCAACCGGTACTGCGGGTTTCCGATCGGCAGGTGGTAAGTTGCGAGGCCCTGGTGCGGTGGCAGTCGGAGGATGGCACGTATATTTCTCCTGAGGAATTTGTGCGGGTTGCCGAGGATCGGGGTCTGGTGAGCCAGGTAGACTATTTTGTGCTGGACACAGCTTTGCGCGAAATCCAGAGTGTCAATGCGGGAAGGGAGTATCCTCTGCAGGTGTCTGTGAATGTATCACCCCGGTTGTTCTATCTGCGTGATGCGCATGCCCGTGCCTGGGTTGACCTCATGATCGGCGCTAAGGTACCGAGGTCCGTGGAAATCACTGAGCGGCTGCTGGTGGATGATGCCCGGTCAGCAGGCCCGCTGCTGGATGAGTTGAGCCAGAGCGGTGTGGAGGTGGCGATTGATGATTTCGGTACGGGGTATTCCGGCCTGAGTTATTTTTCCCGCTTTCCCATTCGGGTGCTGAAAATCGATCGTGCTTTTGTTTCGAAGATCGGTGTTTCTTCAACAGAGGAAAAGCTGATCGAAAGCATGCTGCTGATTGCGGACAAACTGGACCTGAAGGTGATTGCCGAAGGTGTGGAGACCGAGGAGCAGGAGGCTTTTCTGGTGGCTGCCGGTTGTGAATACCTGCAGGGTTACCGTATTGCTCCCCCCATGCCAATGGCGGAATTGCAGCGATTCGTGGAGTCGACGCTGTTGCGGTGAGTAATGCCGGATGGGCGGGTGCGGGACCACCGCCCATCCGGATCATACATGCATACCCCTGGGATCAGTCCTCGTCGCGCAATGCTGCCTGAGCAGCAGCCAGTCGTGCGATGGGTACCCGTGGCGGTGAACAACTGACATAGTTCAGCCCCAGGCGATGACAAAAGTCGATGGAATCGGGGTCGCCGGCGTGTTCGCCGCAGATGCCCAGCTTGAGATCCGGGCGGGTCTTCTGGCCATTGCTTACGGCAAACTCCATCAGTCGACCGACACCGGACTTGTCCAGACTGGCAAACGGATTCTTGCTGTAGATTTCCTTGTTCTGGTACTCGTCATAGAACAGACCCATGTCATCCCGGCTCAGGCCGAGTGTGGTTTGTGTCAGATCATTGGTGCCGAAGCTGAAGAACTCCGCCTGTTCGGCGATTTCGTTGGCTGTGATTGCGGCACGTGGCACCTCGATCATGGTGCCCACCATGTAGGGGATCTGCAGATTGCGTTCTGCAATCACTTCATCAGCGACGCGGCGAACGACGGCCAGCTGGTCGGCCAGTTCCGCCTTGAATCCGACCAGGGGGATCATGATCTCGGGGTGCACCTCTACTGCCGGATCCTCGCTCATGATATCCGCGGCGGCCTCGAAAACGGCGCGCACCTGCATCTCCGTGATTTCCGGGTACAGGATGCCCAGGCGGCAACCGCGGCAGCCCAGCATCGGATTCTCTTCATGCAGTGCCTTGATCCGGTCGATGACAAATTCCAGTGGCAGGCCCAGTTTGTCAGCCAACTGGCGACGGACAGC
>PWQG01000117.1 GCA_003556835.1 Gammaproteobacteria bacterium | reverse complement strand
TTGGCTGAGGTCGACACCAGGGGGCCACCAAAAGCCAGACTCAGGGCCTGCACAAGCGGGTGAGCACTCACCCTTACGGCGACAGTCGAATGTTGACCCTTGATCCACCACGGTATCAGCTCATGCGGATCCGGTATCAACCAGGTCACCGGTCCGGGCCACGTCGCAGCCAGTTGCTTGCGTTGTCCGTCGTCCAGGGGCTCCAGCAGAGCCCCCAATTGTTGCATGGAGGCAGCAATCAGGATCATACCTTTCTCGGCCTGCCGATTCTTGATCTGCAGCAATCTCAGTACCACTTCCCGATCGAAGGGATCACAACCCAGGCCCCAGACCGCCTCGGTCGGGTAGGCCAGGATCCCTCCACGATGCAGACAGTCCGCCGCCCGGCGAATCCGCAGGGCATCAGACATCACTGCTGACGTGATGACTGCAGCTCCGCATCCTGGGCCTGAACGTTGCGCGAGTTTTCCTGACGCTCTTCCGCCACACGGCCGGCCAGGGCCTCGTCTTTCAGGCCCATGATCTGCGCCGCCAGGTAGGCCGCGTTTTTAGCGCCGGTCTTGCCGATGGCGACCGTGGCCACCGGAATGCCGGCCGGCATCTGCACGGTGGACAGCAATGCGTCCATACCCTGCAGTGGGCCGGCGTCAATCGGTACGCCGATTACCGGGCGCGTGGTATGCGCAGCCGTGGCACCAGCCAGATGCGCGGCCAGGCCGGCTGCGGAGATGAACACCTGACAACCACGTGCTTCGGCATCAGCAATGTATTGCTGGGTGGCTGCCGGCGTACGGTGGGCGGAAGTGATCTTGATCTCGTACTCGATCTGCATCTTGTCCAGAATCTCGGCGCCCGCCTGCATGGTCGGCAGATCTGATTTGGATCCCATCAATATGGCAACAAAGGGTTTGCTCATCTGTACCAGAACCTCGGTTGGGTGGGGAAAAATGGAGCGCAGAAATTACAGCAGTGCGTTCCATTATGCAAGAAAAGTCGTAGCGGTCAGGGCGCCGCATGACCATCTGCGATATCGGCCCTTCGATAACCTTCCCCAGCAGCAACAACACGCCCCTCGAGCCGCCAGCGCAGCAGGAGGCGGCTCACTTCCGTTGCCGGCAGGCCACTGCGTTGCAGCAGCAGATCAAAGGAGCAGGGCCGCACATCAAGACTATTGAACAGAAGTTGTTCAGCCTTGCCCGTGAGTGCTTCGGCTTCCGGCGGGGTTGTCCCGGGAGTGACGGGATCCGGATCGCCCGGTGATTGTTGGCCGAGTCCTGCGGCGATATTGCATAAGGGGGACGCAAGAGCATCCAGTACATCCTGCGCCGACTCCACGAGCATGGCACCGTCACGCAGCAATTGATGACAGCCCCGGCTGCCCGGCGCACTGATCGGCCCCGGCACGGCCATCACTTCCCGATTCTGCTCCAGGGCCAGGCGGGCTGTGATCAGTGAGCCACTGCGCAGGCCTGCTTCGACGACCAGAACGCCCAGGCTCAGCCCGGCGATCAACCGGTTGCGTCGGGGAAACTGCCCAGCCCTGGGGGGCAGATCGCGGGCAAACTCCGACACCAGCAGACCCTGCTCGCGGATGGCATCCGCCAGCCCACGATTCGCTGCCGGATAGATCTTCTCCAGTCCACTGCCAAGCACGGCAAGCGTGTGGCCCCCGCCACGGACACTGCCGTGGTGACTGGCAGCATCAATCCCACGTGCCAGGCCGCTGACCACCGCCAGACCCCGACGCCCGAGATCATGCGCCAGGCGGATGGCCGTTTCACGCCCATAGTGGCTGGCATTGCGGCTCCCCACCATACCGACAGCAGGCAGGCGCAGGGCCGCCCGATTGCCCTTCAGATAGAGAATGGCCGGGGGATCGGGTAGCCGGGCAAGCAGGGCAGGGTAGTCGGTATGATCGGGGCTAAGAAGATGATTGTCCGGATGCTGGGCCTGCCAGTCGAGGTCCGCCCGTGCGCGTTGCCCGGCTTGTGAACCCGGCTCCCCGGCGACCAGCAGCGCTTGTGCCAGTGCGGAGTCGAGACCACAGGCCCTGAGTGTCGCGATATCCGTCCCGAGTATCGATGCGGGATCACCCAGACGCTTGCGTAGGCCGGCAATGCGCGCCGGTCCCAATCCGGGGACGTGATGGAGCAGCAGCCACTGCTGCAATATTGCTTCGGCCATGGCGATCCTCCCTGATCGTCAAGGAACTTCTGAACTGTTGAACCTGCGGATCCCCCGTGTACGCGTAATCCTGCTTTATTCAGGGGCCGTGCAGTTCGTAGCCGATCTCAACCGGTCGTGTCGAGGACAGGATGATGCCGTAGGACAGGCCATCAAAAACCCGGTATACCAGCACCTGTGCCGCCTGCTGGCGGGGCAGGCTGACCACTTCTCCAGTCACCGGATCGGCAACCTGGCGATCCGCCAGGTAGACGCGCAGCAGATCTCCCATCCGCAGCCCATCGCTCTGACCGATATCCATGAGCAGACTGTCATACTGGGCCGAGACACTGTCTTCGGCCAACAGGCTCAGCACCCGACCCCGCACCTCCACCTGTGGCGGACGCGGAAAGAAATACAGATCCAACGCCTCGGTGGGGGCCAGCATGAGCCGATCTCCCGCCTTCAGTTCTTCGCGGCTCCGCCGCACCTGCAGGCGGCGCATCTGTCCACCCTCGTGTGCGACCACACGTGCCGAACCCAGGCGAAGCGCCTCGTGCCCGAGCAGCTCACCATCCGCATCAGACCAGGGCAGCCCCATGCGGAAGATGTCCCAGTTGCCGGACGTTTCCGGCCAATCTCCACGGGCATAGAACTGATCACCAGCGCCGATTATGAGGTTTTCTTCGGCTGCACTGACAATATAGGGCGCATTCTCATAATCCGCCAGGTCGACAATCAGGTTGTCCACCAGGAAGTTGTCCAGCACGGCGCGGGGTATGGCCGGAATGGCCTCTTCACGGGGCGTCGAGCGGACTTCGGGACTGAGCCTTACGGTCCGGCGAGCTTCACCCCCCCGATCAAGAACAATACGTGGTTCACCGCCGACATACTCCAGTCGCAAACGGTCACCGGGATAGATCAGGTCCGGATTGGCCACTTGCGGGTTGCCTTGCCAGACTTCAGGCCACCGCGCAGGCTCCTGCAGAAAGCGCCCGGCAATATCCCAGAGGGTGTCGCCTTCCTCGACGACATACACGTCGGGATGATCGTCAGCCAGGGACACGGTCTGTGCCAGCAGCGCGCGCGGAGCCAGCAGCACCAGTGCGGAGCAGATCGATAGAAAGCAAATGGCGGTCCAGCCGGTCCAGATGCGCGTATGGGTGGTCATTGTTGTGATACTCCCCTAACACAGAGTGATCGATTCTACGTTATACTTAGCGTATTGACCTGATAAGGTACAGTATTTCTAGTCATTATTGAGCAGGTATTCACAGATCATGGCCAAACTGGAGATTCTCGAATTCCCCGATCCCCGATTGCGCACCCGCGCCCAAGAGGTGGAAGTGGTCGACGAGAGCATGGGGCAGCTGATCGATGACATGTTCGAAACCATGTACGACGCACCCGGCATCGG
Source organism: Gammaproteobacteria bacterium (assembly GCA_003556835.1). Lineage (GTDB taxonomy): Bacteria > Pseudomonadota > Gammaproteobacteria > Pseudomonadales > Pseudohongiellaceae > PWQG01. The sequence continues at coordinate 3,071 of PWQG01000117.1, read as the reverse complement.
CCTGGCCGCGACCCAGGTGAATGTGCACAAGCGCCTGATTGTGATCGATGTGTCCGAGGACCAGAGCGCACCGCAAGTGTTCATCAACCCGGAAGTGGATGTGCTCGACGATGATCTGTCGCAGTATGACGAGGGCTGCCTCTCGGTGCCGGGCTTTTATGAAACCGTGAGCCGGCCGCGACAGGTTCGTATCCGGGCCCTGGATCGCCATGGCGAGGCCTTCGAGATGATTGCCGAAGGCCTGCTGGCGACCTGCATACAACACGAGATCGATCACCTTGATGGCAAGCTCTTTGTCGACTACCTGAGCAACCTCAAGCGCCAACGTATCCGCAGCAAGCTGGAAAAGGCACAAAAACAGGCACAAACCGCCTGACTCCGCACATCAGGGAACACGATCCATGCAAGCAAGGAAACTGGTCTTTGCCGGCACGCCGGATTTTTCGGCGTGGCATCTGCAGGCATTGCTCGACAGCCGTCATGATGTGCTGGCTGTTTACACCCAACCGGATCGAGCCTCGGGCCGCGGCAAGAAGCTGCAGGCCAGCCCGGTCAAGCGACTGGCACTGGAGCATGGGCTCGCCGTATACCAACCCCCCAGCCTGAAACCGACGGAAGCCCGTCAGCAACTGGCCGATATCGGCGCCGAGCTCATGGTGGTGGTTGCCTACGGCCTGATTCTCCCCCAGGCCATTCTGGATACACCCCCACTCGGCTGCATCAATGTGCATGCCTCGCTGTTGCCACGCTGGCGCGGAGCCGCCCCGGTGGAGCGCGCGCTGCTGGCGGGTGACCGGGAAACCGGTGTGACCATCATGCAGATGGATGCCGGACTGGATACCGGTGACATGTTGTACCGGCTCTCGACACCCATCGCGGAAGACGATGACCGACAGATGTTGGAAGCCCGGCTCGGCCAGTTGGGCTGCGAGGCCCTGATCCACTGCCTGGATCACTTCGACAGTCTGCGTGCATCCGCCGAGCCGCAGGACGACAGCCTGGCCACCTATGCCCGTAAACTCGACAAGGCCGACGCACGACTTGACTGGTCGGATGATGCCCACCAGCTGCATCGTCAGATCCGGGCCGGCGTGGACCGTCAACCGGCTTTCAGCTTCCTGGACGGACTGCGGATCCGCCTGCTGGCAGCCACTGTGCTCGAACAATCGACAACAGCCGAACCCGGCAGCATTCTGGCGGCTGGCGCCGGGGGTATCGATATCGCCTGCGGTACGGGTGTACTGCGTATCCAGCGACTGCAAATGCCCGGCAAGAAAGCGCTTTCCGTGCGAGATGTACTCAATTCGCGTCGCGAATTGTTCCAGCCCGGACAACAATTCCGCATGAGTGATGGAAGTGACAATGCCTGAGAGTAATCCGCGCGCGCGGGCCGCAGTTGTTCTGCAGGCACTGCTGTCACAGAATGGCAGCCTGGCCACCCACCTGGGCGCGGACGATGACGCCCTCACGAGGGAACTGTGTCATGGCAGCTGCCGCTGGTATCACCGCCTGGAAGCCTGCCTCACACCCCTGCTGAAACACCCAATCAAACGCAAGGACCTGGACCTGCATTGCCTGCTCATTGTCGGGTTGTATCAACTGCAATTCATGCGGCTGCCCGCTCATGCCTCGGTCAACGAAACCGTCGCCGCAACCCGGAGCCTGAAGAAACCATGGGCAAAAAACCTCGTCAATGCGGTATTGCGCAGCTTCCAGCGACAACAGGCTGAATTGCTGGCAGGCGCGGATACCTCGCCCCAGAGCCGATGGGCACATCCCGCATGGCTGATCACCGAATGCCGAGACGCCTGGCCCGAGCAGTGGCAGGACATTCTCGCCGCCAATAACCATCAGGGACCAATGACCTTGCGACTGAACCGGCGGGCGCTGGCCCTTCAGGAAAGTGATCGCCCACACTGGCTGGCTTCCCTGGCCGATCGGGAACTGGCGGGGCAGGCCGGCACACTGGGCGACATGGCCGTCTACCTGGATTCTCCGACCGGCGTCGACAAACTGCCCGGCTTTCACGAAGGCCTGGTCAGCGTGCAGGACGAGGCCTCACAACTGGTCGCCCCATTGCTGGACGCGCGCGCCGGACACCGGGTGCTGGACGCCTGCGCCGCGCCGGGCGGGAAGACCGCCCATATCCTGGAGCAACAAGCGGATCTGGAATTGCTGGCGCTGGACATCGAGCAACGCCGACTGGAACGGGTCAGGCAGAACCTCGAGCGCCTGCAACTGCAGGCCGAACTGCGCTGTGCCGACGCGCGCGACACCGCCGCCTGGTGGGATGGCCGCGCGTTCGATCGTATTCTGCTGGATGCCCCCTGCAGCGCCACCGGCATCATCCGCCGGCAACCGGACATCAAGCTGCTGCGCCGCGCCGGGGATGTCGCCCGGCTGACGCAATTGCAACAGGAATTGCTCGACGCACTCTGGCCCTGCCTGGCCACCGGCGGACTCCTGCTCTACACCAGCTGCTCGGTATTGCCGGCGGAAAACGCAGATCAGATCGAACACTTCCTGCAGCGTCATGGCGATGCAGTGCTTTGCCCGATACCGGAGGAATACGGACTGGATACCGGCCACGGTCGACAGCGTTTCCCCGCAGCTGAAGGGCAGGGGCCCGATGGCTTTTTCTATGCACTGATCCGGAAAACCTGACGCCTCGGGGCCTGGTCGAGCACCAGGACACTGCATCCCGGCTTGTTTCCCACCGGGCGGAAGAGGATAATCGGCGCAATCCGGTGGCAAGAGCAAGGAACCTGCGGCATGAACATCATCATCCTGGGGGCCAACCAGGTCGGCATTTCACTGGCAGAAAACCTCTCCAGCGAGGCCAATGACATCACCCTGGTGGACCCGGACCCCGATGCCCTGCGTGAGATCAAGGACAGCCTGGATGTGGGCATTGCCACCGGCTGGCCCTCGCATCCGGATGTACTGCGTGCTGCCGGGGCTGATGATGCCGACATGATCATTGCGGTGACCGAGAACGATGAAGTGAACATGGTCGCCTGCCAGATCGCCTTTACCGTATTCAAGACACCCAAGAAAATCTGTCGCCTGCG
>PWQG01000305.1 GCA_003556835.1 Gammaproteobacteria bacterium | reverse complement strand
TATGGATACACTCATCGAGGAGTTTGAGGGTGGCGAAGGCTGTGAGCTGACATTCCCTGCTGCTGAACAGTATGCAGACTCTGCTCCGGATTATGAAACTGAAGTGGCGCCCATCCTGATCGAGCGTTGTGTGGGTTGTCATATCGAAGGTGGTATCGGTCCATTTGCCATGAACAGCCACCAGATGGTTCAGGGCTGGAGCCCGATGATCCGTGAAACGGTCATGACGCGTCGTATGCCTCCGATGCAGGTCGATCCGGACGTTCGTGAATGGCACAACGCCGGTAATATGCCAGTCGAGGAAACACAGACTCTGATCCACTGGATCGAAGCTGGTGCTCCGCGTTAATCCTGATTGACGTGTAGACCGTAAAAAGGCTGTCTCTGCGGAGGCAGCCTTTTTTTTGCCGTGATGAAAGATGGAAGCGACCGATTTGGAGCACAGAATGGACAAGAATATGGAAGCCCTGTTTAGACCCTTCAAACACGCAAAGCTGGAGCTCAAGAATCGTGTCCTGATGGCACCGATGACGCGGCACTTTTCGCCTGACGGTGTGCCGGGTGGTGATGTCTGTGACTACTATCGGCGCCGGGCTGAAGGAGAGGTCGGACTGATCATCACCGAGGGTACTACCGTCAACCATCGAGCTGCTTCCTCGGATACTGCCATCCCCAATTTCCACTCGGATGAAGCGCTTGCCGGTTGGTCGGATGTGGTTCGTGCGGTGCATGCGGCCGGCGGTAAAATTGCTCCACAGCTCTGGCATGTGGGGCCCATCCGCAAGCCGGGTCAGGGGCCCTGGCCAGACTTCCCATCAGCCACTCCTTCGGGCCTGGTAAAACCGGGCAAGCAGGTACTCGAACCGCTGGATACAGCAGAGATTGATGCCATCATCCGCGCTTTTGCCGAAGCCGGAGCCAATGCCAAGCGCCTCGGATTCGATGCCCTGGAAGTGCATGGCGCGCACGGCTACCTGATCGACGCCTTTCTCTGGGAGGGCACCAACCAGCGTACCGAGAAGTATGGAGGCTCCCGCAGGGCCCGCAGCCGTTTCCCGGCTGAGATTGTAGAAGCGATCCGTGCCGAGGTGGGCGAATCATTCCCGATCATTTTCCGTTTCTCACAGTGGAAGCAACAGGAATTCAGCGCCCGACTGGCGGATACTCCGGAGCAGCTTGAAGAAGTGTTGACGCCCCTGGTTGATGCGGGGGTGGATATTTTTCATTGCAGCACCCGGCGATTCTGGGAGCCAGAGTTTGCGGGATCGGATCTGAACCTGGCCGGCTGGACCCGTCGGCTCACCGGCCTGCCGAGCATCACTGTGGGTAGTGTGGGCCTGGATGAAGAGTTCGTCACCACCTATCAGGGTGGTGAGGCCAGGGCAGCGGATCTTGCTGAATTGCTGCGACGACTGGACGCAGACGAATTCGATCTGGTGGCCGTGGGGCGTGGGCTGTTGGCGGACCCGGACTGGTTGCGCAAAGTGAAAGCCGGGCGCAGTGAAGAATTTCACACTTTTTCCAAGGACATGCTTGCCGAGCTGCGCTAATTCCGGAGTGCAAGCGTCCCTGAGAAGCTGTACTCTCGGACTCGAAATAAAAAAAATCTCTGAATAAGGGCTTAAAGCATGTTCGAGAAACTCGGTAGACGCCTGGGTCTCAGTGCCATTCCTCAGATATTCTTCATTTCAGCGGCCATCGTGGTCGCTTTTGTGCTTGTTGCCATTCCCTTCAGCGGGCCTGTCGCCAGTTTCTTTGAAACACTCAGTGCCTTCACCTATGTGAATTTCGGCTGGTTTTACATACTCAGTGTGACCGGCCTGCTGGGCTTTCTGATCTGGGTGGCCTTGAGCCGCTACGGGACCATCCGCCTGGGCCCGGATGATGCCCAGCCGGAATATCCGACGCTGACCTGGTTCGCCATGCTCTTTGCCGCCGGTATCGGCACCATTCTCATGTTCTGGGGTGTGGCCGAACCGATGTCCCACTTTGCCAATCCGCCGCTGGAGGGTGTGGAACCAGGCAGCGTGGATGCAGCCAGCCATGCGATGAACATCTCGCTTTATCACTTCGGACTGCATACCTGGACGATATTTACCATGCCAGCGTTGGCCATCGGTTATTTCACCTATCGACATGGCCTGCCGATGCGCATCAGCAGTATCTTCTATACCGTTCTCGGTGATCGTATTTTTGGTCCCATCGGCTGGACCATCGATATCATTGCCCTGGTGGGTACCCTGTTCGGCGTGGCCGTCTCGGTGGGGCTGGCCACATTGCAGCTCAACAGTGGCCTGAACTATGTGTTCGGAGTGCCGGTCAGTCAGTTCTCACAGATCCTCATAGTGGTTGTCATCACCATGATTGCCACCATTTCCGTGGCGCTTGGTCTGGATCGGGGCATCAAGCGTCTGTCCCAGTTCAACATCGTCATAGCATTGCTGGTCATGCTGTTCATCTGGGTCACCGGACCCACCCTGTTCATCACCACGGGAATGGTCCAGAACGTTGGCAATTATATGCAGAACCTGCCCTGGATGGCCTTCTGGACGGAGGCATTCGAAGGCACAAGCTGGCAGCGTAACTGGACCGTGTTCTATTGGGCCTGGACGATATCCTGGGCCCCCTATGTCGGTATCTTCATCGCGCGTATTTCCAAGGGACGCACCATACGCCAGTTCGTGACCGGTGCCCTGGGGGCTCCGTTGCTGTTTACAGTGGTCTGGTTCTCGGTTTTTGGTCTCGCCGGCATGGATCTGGAATTGAATCAGGGTGTCAACCTGTCGGCCGCTGTCGCAGCGGATGTGCCGGTGGCACTGTTCAGTTTCCTGGAAAACTTTCCCTGGTCCATGCTGACCTCGGCGCTGAGCATTGTGGTGATCATCGTGTTCCTTACCACCTCGGCGGATTCTGCGGCATTGGTGGTGGACCTGTTGTCGCGTCGTGATGATCAACCCAGCAAAGTGGGGCAGCGTATCTTCTGGACACTGCTGCTCGGTGCGGTGGCAGGTACGCTGATGCTCGCCGGTGGCCTGGGGGCCCTGCAAAATGTGGTTACCACGCTCGGTTTCCCCTTCTGTGTCCTGCTGGTGTTCATGGCGATTGCCATGGAGCGGGCCATGCACGCCGATTACATGGGCTACGATCTCAGGGAGCTGGCTGCGGGCAAGGTGCCGCCGATCGGTCCCATGGGATCAATCCCTTCACAAGCCAAGGATGAGCAGGCGCCGATTGTGCGTGAGGAGGAAGATCGGCCCTGAAGATATTTCAGGGCCCGCTTCCAGACTGCCTCAATCGCTTGTGCGGTGCCGGATCAGCCACGCCTGGTGAATGTCCGGGTTACGGGCGAAATCCCGATCGATACTCGCCCGGCTGAAGTCTTCCGTGCGGTACTGCTTCTGCACGGACTCGTCCAGCTGGAACCGGCGGCGATTGGTGGAGAAGATCAGCAGACCCTCCGGCGTGAGCAGTTTCATACATTGTTCGATCAGTTCGGCATGATCGCGCTGGATGTCCAGGGTCTGCTCCGTGCTCTTAGAGTTGGAGAAGGTGGGGGGATCCAGGAAAATCAGATCGAAGCTTTCCCGGCCGCTGCTGGCGGCTTTCTGCAGGTAGGCCAGGCAATCGGCCCGGAGCAGGCGGTGTTGCTTGCCGTCGATGTCATTGAGGGCCAGGTTTTCGCGGGCCCAGTCCAGGTAGGTGTTGGACAGGTCGATGCTCAGTGATTCCCGGGCGCCTCCCAGGGCAGCCTGCACCGTCGCCGCACCCGTGTAGCAGAACAGGTTCAGAAAGCGTTTGCCCCGGGCATGCTCTCCGATATAGCGGCGCGTTGGGCGATGGTCCAGAAACAGGCCGGTGTCTAGATAGCGCCACAGGTTTACTTTCAGCCGTGCTGGGCCTTCATGCACAACAAGGTTCTCGCCGTCCCGCGATAGTGACTCATACTGATCCTTGCCGCGCTGCCGCTGACGCATTTTCAGGCTGATGGCATCGGCGGGCAGCTCGAGCACCGCCATCACCGCCTCGATCGCCTGACGTCGCCGCAGGGAGGCATTCTCCTCGCTGACCGTGCTGGGTGCCCGGTACTCCTGCATGTGGACCTGTGAGCCGTAGAGGTCGATGGCGAAGGCGTATTCGGGCATGTCGGCATCATACAGGCGGTAACATTCATGACCCTGCTGACGGGCCCAGCGGCCGATATTCTTCAGGTTCTTGCGTAGGCGGTTGGCGAGCATACGGGCTCCCGAATCCAGTGAGGCTGGATCGATGCGCCCGGGTTGGGGCAATGCATCCGATGAGCGCTGCTGACGATAAATGGTTTCGTCGCTGATCTGGAAACAGAGCAGTGTGACGGGTATGGCACCGTTGAACAGCGCGTACTGTCGATGACTGTGTACCCCCAGCAGCCGGCCCCACTCCGGGCGCGCGGTCAATACAGCCGCCTGCGTTCCGGGTGGCTGTTGCCGCAGCAATTGGCCGAGCTCCTGGTACAGGGCCAGGGCTTCGGGTTCATCCCCCAGGCGTTCAGCATAGGGCGGATTGCAGATCAGCAGGCTGGTGCCTTCCGGTGCCCGGGCCTTGTCCAGGGGCGTGTATTCAAAGTCGATCTGGTCGTAGAGCCCGGCGCGTTCGGCATTGCGACGGGCTTTTTGCAGACTGTCGCGCTCGATATCACAACCCAGGGCGCGCCCGGGCCAGTTCCGGCCAGCCTCGCGCCGTTGCTCCGCCTCGGTCAGTATCGCCTGCATGCGCTCGTTCTGGTGCTGCAGCCAGCCGGACAGCTTCTTTTCCCGCAGCAGGCCAGGGGCGATATCAAGCCCCATGAGCATGGCTTCGATCAGCAGGGTGCCGCTGCCACATAGGGGATCGTAGAGCAGGGGAGCTGGATCATTCATCCTCTCGGGCCAACCGGCCCGGATCAGCACGGCGGCCGCCAGGGTTTCCTTGAGCGGCGCCACACCCTGCTCCTGGCGATAGTGGCGCCGGTGCAGGCTGCTGCCCACCAGGTCGATGCCCAGGATCAGATCGCCCTTGCGCAGCACAGCGTGAATCAGCAGGTCGGGTTCGTCGCGTGACACCGAGGGGCGTGGCTCGCCGGCTTCCAGGAACTGATCGACCACTGCGTCCTTGACCTTCTGCGCGGTGAAACGGGTGTGATTCAGCTGTGCCGTGGTGCCGGAGCTGCGCACGGCCAGGGTCTGGTCATGGCGCATATGCTGGCGCCAGTCCAGTGAGCGCACCAGCTGGTAGACTTCATCGGCATCACGGGCCGGGCCGCTGGCGATCAGGCAGATCACACGATTGGCCAGGCGCGAGAAAACACAGAGCCGATAGGCGCTTTCCAGGCTCCCGGAAAAATACAGGCCGGCAACGGTCTGGCGCATGCTGCTGATGCCGCAGGCCTGCAGTTCGTCCTGTAGCAGTGGCTCGAGGCCTTTGGCGCAACTGACAAAAAAGTCCCGCTTGGTGTCCGGTTTGTGGCTGTAGGTCATGACAGGAAGGGGACTCCGACAAAAGCGCAATGATAATACGAATGCGGCCCTGCGGGACAGGGCGGGTTCCTCGGGACAGGGCAACGGGGCTGCGCTATAGTGGACCATACGGGTAGTTGAGGGAGACTGAAGATGTCAGCACTGGAGAATCGACTGCATATGTTCGGTGGCGAGGGACAGACCCTGCATTTTGCGCATGCCAATGGCTATCCACCGGCGACCTACGGACAGTTCCTGTCGCCCCTGACTCGGGATTTTCGCGTGGTGTCGGCGCCGGGCCGCCCTCTCTGGCATCCGCCTCACGATCCCCTTGAACTGAAAGAATGGTCCGTGCTTGCCAATGACCTGTTGCAGGCCCTGGAGCAGGACAGGGAGCGCGAGGACAGTGAGCCGGTGGTTGCCGTGGGTCACTCCCTGGGCGCGTTTGTCACTCTGTTGGCTGCGGCCAGGCGACCGGAGCTGTTCAAGGCTTTGATCTTGATCGAGCCCGCCTTCCTGTCGGGGCGAAACCGATTGTTATTGCAGCTCTTTCGCCGCCTGGGGCCCTATCGTATACCGCTGGTGGCACGCACCCTGCAGCGGCGCGATCGTTGGCAATCGCTTGAAGAAGTGTATGCTTACTACCGGTCGAAGCCTGTGTTTTCACGTATTCCGGATCTGGTTTTGTGGGAATATGTCCTGCACGGTACCCAGCCGGACGATGCCGGCGGGCGGACCCTGACCTTCAGCAAGGAATGGGAGGCCCAGATCTACCTGACCATCGGCAATCATGAGCCATTGCTGCGACAATGCCGGGATCTGCCGGTGTTGGGTATACGTGGCAGGGAAAGCACGACGTTGCGCCCGGAAGTCTGGAAGCGCTGGCAGCAACTGGCACCGGACCACCAATTCCACGAAGTGCGTGACCAGGGTCACCTGTTGCCGCTGGAATCGCCGGAGCTGGTGGCCGGGTTGGTCCGGGATTTTGCTAATTCCCGGACCTGAGCCTTTGTCTCAGGAGCTTTCCCGGGGTCCCTTCCAGCGCACTTCATAGAGGTCATCACGCCGGTCGCGGGCATTGGTCACCGAACCTTCATGGCGGACCTGGACCAGCTTGTCCAGGTCCAGGTCCGCCACCAGTGCCATCTCCGTGTTGGGTGTGCTCTCGGCGATGATGGCGTCATGCGGGAAGGCGAAGTCGGACGGGGAATAGACCGCGGAC
>PWQG01000200.1 GCA_003556835.1 Gammaproteobacteria bacterium | reverse complement strand
GTGTTGCACAGCTTGAGGTTGGGCAGGAATTCGCGCAGCGATTCACGCCCCGTATCGGTCAGGCGCAGCACATCCTCGTCGTCCATGATATGCAACCAGCGGTCGTATACCTTGGTCACCTCAATGGCCATGGGACTGTCCAGATAGACCTGCCAGTCATCCAGGCGGCCCTCGGCGTGCAGGCAACCGAGCTGGAAAATCAGCTCCTGGGCCCGGCCGATCGCAAAGGAGGGAATCAGGATGTTGCCTCCCCGGGACCAGGTGTCGGCCAGCACCTGTTCAAACTCACGTAGTGTCTCCTGCATGTCCCGGTGATTGCGATCGCCATAGGTGCCTTCCATGAGCAGGATGTCGGCCTGGTCGGGCGTGGCCGGGTCATTCATCAGGGGGGACTCCTGGTTGCCCAGGTCGCCGGAAAAAACCAGTACCTTCTCTTCACCCTCCTCCTTGAGGGTCAATTCAACGATGGCCGAGCCGAGGATGTGCCCGGCGTCCAGAAAGCGAACACTGCTGGCCTCGTTGATCTTGCAGGCCTTGTTGTAGGCCTGGCCTTCACAGAGTTTGATCACCTTGCGGACATCGTGATGCGTGTATTCAGCGGGCAAGGGTGGTCGACCGCTGCGGTGGCGTTTCATGTTTTCCCGTTCCAGGTCTCTCTCATACAGGCCGAAAGCGTCTTCCAGCAATATATCGAGTAGTTTCCTGGTCGCCTGGGTACAATAAATGGGACCATCAAAGCCCTGATTGATCAGCTTGGGCAGCAGGCCGGAGTGGTCAAGATGTCCGTGGGACAGTATGACGGCATCAATACTGCCCGCACTGAAAGCGAATGTGTCTTCCCGCACGCGGTCCAGCGCGTCGCCACCCTGGTGCATGCCGCATTCCAGCAACACCTTGCCCAGTACCGGTGATTCCAGCAGATAGCAGGATCCGGTCACTTCCTGTGCTGCACCATGGAATGTCAGCTTTGCCATATCATACCTCGGGTCTGATCGATGAATTTCCCTCCAGTATAACCGGAATGGAAGACTCAGAGTGTCTCGGCCACACTGAAGAAAATGGCCGCCACCACGAGAAAGCCCAGCAGCAACCAGCTGCTGTTGCGCACCGTATTGTCGTGCCAGAAGCGGTTCCAGCGTCGTTCCCGGTTACGCCAGATCTGTTCGGAGATTTCCGGTTCGGGTACGGGGACTGGCGGCCGTTGCAGTATTCGCTTCAGGCGCAGGGACAACCAGACAAACGGCGTGGGACGATTGGCAAACTCTGGCAAGCGCAGGTTTCCGCGGTTCAGGATCAGCGTGGTGATCATCAGGGCAGCGGCCAGTGGCCAGGACAGCTCGACCAGTTTGTACAGAGGCAGGCTGTCGACGGTCGCGTCGCGCATCAGGGGCCAGGACCAGGGCAGAAGCAGGGGCATCATTGCCAGCGTGAGCCAGCTCAGCAACGGAAGCGTCGCAATGCGTTGTTGTGTTGCGTCGCGCTGCAGCGCACGCAGCAAGTGTAGCGCCCGAAGCAGCAGCAACGCCGTGGCGATCGCACCTATCTGCAGCACCCATACCAGTGAATCCAGTGAAGCGGCTTCCAGCTGCTCCTTGAGGCGGCTTTTGCTGGCGGCACCACTGCTCAGGGGCAGGCCGGCCAGGGCGATGGCCGGCAAGGCGGCAATGCCGAGCAGCAGATTATGCCCGTTGCGCATGGGCAGCCGGCCACTCTTGAACAGTTCGGCGGCAAGGAACAGCGCTGCCTTGCAGAAGCCATGATGCACCATGTACAGGCATAGCAGAATGGTCAGGGCGGGGGCGAGGGCAGGGGAGTGCCAGAGCAGTCCCGTGATCAGCAGCAGGTAGCCCATCTGGCTGACCGAGGAAAAAGCCAGCACTTCCTTGACGTTGCGCCGGCCCAGCCCCAGGGCCACACCGTAAAACGCACTGATCAAGCCGACGATCATCAGGATCGCAGAGACATCATTCAGTGTCCCGCTCTCTGCCGGTAGCAATTTCCACATGCCGAGTATGCCGGCCTTGATCATGGCGCCGGACAACACGGCACTCGCTGGCGCCGGAGCGACCGGGTGGGCCTGTGGCAGCCATACATGCAGGGGCCAGAAACCCGCTTTCATGCCTAGGCCGACAAACATCAGAAGCAATGCCATGGGGCTGATCGGAGCCGCCTGCCATACCTCCAGCGCCATGGAGCCGCCGGCCTGGTGGCTGGCCATGATGAACCCGGTGAACAACAGCAGCTCTCCGGTCACGGCGATCTGCAGGTAGAGTCGGCCGGCCTTGCGAGGAGCGGGTCCTGCTCGGTGCACGATGAGACCATAGGCGGCCAGGCTCATGACGGAGAAGCCCACATAAAAACTGAGTGCATCACCGGCGATGATCAGCAGGAGATTGCCGCTGAAACTGAACAGCCAGAACAGCCAGAAACGGCGGCGCTGCGGATCGTCTGTGAGGCTGTGCATGGCATACAGTCCTGCCAGCAACCAGACTGTGGTGGTGAACAGTAGCAAACTGCGTACCAGGATGCCGGAGTCACCCCATTGCGTGCCTGGCCACAGCACATCTGCCAGCCAGGGTGCCGGTGCGACAAGCCCGGCAACCAGGCCCGGCAGGGCACTGATCCACCACCAGCGGATGGTCCGATCGCCGATTTCCACCACCCCGACAGCCATCAACAATGGGGCCAGGGGTACCAGTATCCACAGAACGTCAGCGGTCATAGTCTGAACTCCTGCGCCACGATGAATTGTGTCCAGCCCAGGGGACTGACCAGGCTGCCCGCGAACACACCCACCAGCACTGCCAGCAGGGCGGTTGCCAGGGTCGGGATCAGCAGCATCCAGTGAGTTTCCAGCCGTGATCCGGGCCAGTGCCGTTCCTTCCATTTATCAGTGGCAGGCTCCCCGAACCAGCCACGGTAGACCAGGGGCAGGAAGTAGGCGGCATTGAGCAGGCCGGAGCCTAGCAGGATCAGCAGCACCCAGTCCTGCCCCACTTCCAGGGCGCCCAGGCCGAGATACCATTTGCTGATGAAGCCTGCAATCGGTGGCACGCCGATCATGCCCAGGGCACCAATGGTGAAGGCGGTCATGGTCCAGGGCATGCGCCGACCGAGGCCGTTCATTTCCTGTATCCGGTGCACGCCGAGGGTCTCGGCAAAATTGCCGGCACAGAAAAACAGGGTCACTTTCATCAGGCCCTGGTGCACCAGGTGCACAATGCCGCCGATGGCCGCCATGGGGCCGGCCAGTGCAACTCCAAGAGTTATGTAGGACACCTGGCTCACCGTGGAGAAGGCCAGGCGTTTTTTCAGGTCGTTTTGCTGCAGGGCGCGAATCGAGCCATACACGATGGTGAGCGCCGCCAGAACCAACAGGGGGAATGTGAGCGACAGCAGACTGCTGGCCTGCACGCCGTACACATCATAGACGACGCGTATGATGCCGAAGGCACCGGCCTTGACCACCGCAACAGCATGCAGCAGGGCGCTGACCGGGGCCGGAGCCACCATCGCCTGGGGCAACCAGCTGTGCAGAGGGACCAATGCTGCCTTGACGCCCAGACCGGCGACCATCAGGAAAAAAGCGATCTGCAGGCTCAGGCCCTGCTCGCCGACGTAGGTATCCAGGTAGCCGCCTGCCACGAAGTCCGGTGTGCCCGCCAGCGAATGCAGCAAGGCCACGCCCATCAGCAATATTGTGCCGCCGCCCAGTGTGTAGGCGAGATACACCCGGCCGGCGCGCAAGGCCTCGGGAGTGCCACGATGCACCACCAGAGGGAAAGTCGCGAGGGTCAGCAGTTCGTAGAACAGCAGGAAAGTGATCAGGTTGCCTGCCAAAGCGAGCCCCACCGTGGCGCTGACACAAAGGCTGAAATAGCCGAAGAAACGCGATCGCAGCGGCGAGCCTTCCAGATAACCGATGGCGTAAATGGTGGTTGCCAGCCACAGTACAGAAGACAGGGTGATGAACTGCAAAGACAGGGCATCGCCGTGCAGGACCAATGGGGCATTGGCCAGGAACGGCAGCTCGAAACGGAAATCCTGCCCCTGGCTCACCCCGTACAGCATCAGTGAAACCAGAACCAGTTTGAGTACCACTCCGGAGAGGTTCATCAGTGTACGCAAGCGATGCTGATCCTCGCGTAGCGTGAAAATCAGCAGGCCGGGCAGCAGCGAGCTGAACACGATCAGCAGTGGCAGCAGGCTCGACCATTGCAATAACTGCAGCAACATCAGACTCCCGCTCCGGCAAGCAATCGCACCAGCCATTCCCCGGTCAGCGCCATTGCCCAGACCAGCAGGGCCGGCAGCAGGGCCAGCCACTGGCCCACCCGATCCGGATGCAGATCGGGCACATTGACCCGGGCCCGGTCAAAGCCGAGCGCCACGGCGCGGAAAATGTAGGCGGCCGATACCAGGGTGCCAAGAAATACACCCACCGCCCAGGGCCAATTGCCGGGATCGATCAAAAGTGGCTCCAGCAGTACCCATTTGGCCAGGAAGCCGCCGCTGGGTGGCAGGCCGATCAGGCTGCCGCCCGCAACGGCGAATGCGAACATGGCCACCGGCGCGGTCTGGGTCGCGCCTCGCAGGCCGCTGATCCTGCGGGTACCCAGGGTGTGCTGGATTTCACCGGCGGCAAGAAACAGGGATGCCTTGGCCAGTCCGTGCGCGATCACAAACAACCACAGCGCGATGTTCATCTGTGGGAGCTGCCAATGCATCAACAGGCCCAGGGCCATCAGGCCATAGCCGAGCTGGGCCACGGTGGAATAGGCGACCAGCATCTTGATGTAGGGACTGCGCATGGCCGAATAACCGGCAGCCACCAGTGCCAGCATGCCGGCCACGGCAAAAACCGGCCCCAGCAGATAGGCCAGGTCGGGTGGAGCCACCTCGTGCCAGACACTCCAAAGTATGAACAAGGGGCCCTTGACGACCAGGGCCGAAAGCAGTGCACTCACGGCTGTGGGGGCATTGGAGTGTGCCGCCGGCAGCCAAAGATGCAGGGGCCAGAGCGCCGCTTTCAGCATCAGGCCGGCGGTCATCAGCAACAGCGCCATGCGGGTGCTGATGTCGTTTTCCGTCATCGATTCGAGCAGGGCGATGTCGAGCACTCCGTAACGACCGTAGAGCAGGGCCACACCCAGTAGATAGCAAAGTGATGCAGCGAGGGAGAGCAACAGATAGTTAAGTGCCGGTTGTCGCGCCCTTGGCCCGGCCTGGGCCACCAGTGCCACCGCCGTCAGGCTGAGCAATTCCAGGGTGACATAGAGATTGAACAGGTCCGCCGACATCCAGAGAGCGGACAGGGAACCCTGGAGAAACAGCGACAGTGGCCAGAAACCGGAGCGCACACCCGAGCGGCTGAACTTTCCATACAGGGCCACCAGCAGATGGATCAATGCGGTGAACAGAAGCAGCAGTGCGGTCAGGGGCATCAGGCGGAACCGGATCGCCAGACCTTCCTCCCAGTCACCGATGGCAAATTGCATGGAGCCCATCGCGGCGGTTTCCTGTAGAGCGACCCAGGCAGCGGCCAGGCTGACCATGGTCACCGCGATGGCCACCCAACCATTGAAGGCGGGCCGGATACGCGGGCCGGCCAACAACATCAACAGGGCGGTGAGCAGTGGCAATGAAAGACTGATCAGCGCAGCATTCACGGATCGCGATCCTCCGGTTTGCTGAGGCGCAGGGCGAAAGCCGTGGCACTGACCGCCACCACCAGGCCGGTGACCACCAGGGCCTGCAGCACCGGATCAATGGGATCGATCCGGCTGGCCAGCGCAACCATCACCAGGAACACGCCACCACCCATGATGTTGACCGCAATCACCCGCCGGATTTCATTGTGCAGGGTGAGCAGGCCCTGCAGGCCCAGCAGAAACAGGGCCAGTCCGAGAGCGAGAAACCAGGCTACCGAACTCATTTGACCATATCCTCCCTGTCGCCGATCACCAGCAGGGACAGCGTGGCGGCGATGGACAGGGTTGCCGCCACTTCAATCACCACGATCAGGACGTTGGCACTGCCTTGCGGATAGACGAGCCAGCCGGCACCAGCAAAACCGGTCAGCATGGCAATACCCAGGAACAGCAGCGCCCCGCCGGTCACCGCCACGCGTACCGGCCACCACGACCAGCGCAGGGAGGGCAGCAGACCACTCAAGCGCAGGATCACCAGTGCGGCAGCCAGCATTGCGCCAGCCTGGAAAGCACCGCCCGGTGCAGTGGCACCGGCCCAGAGCAGATAGCCTCCGGTGACCACCAGCAGGGGCGCAAGAATCCTCGCCCAGGCTTGCAGCAGGGGCCAGGGTGTCGGTGTTGAAGCGTCGGCCGGTTGCACAGCCGGGTTGCCGTGCAGCAGTTGGCGGAAACCCAGCAGTGCCACCAGGAGCACCAGTACCTCCAGCAGGGTGTCCCAGGCCCGGAAGTTGAGCAACACGGCCGTGACCGGATGGCTGACACCGCTGGCTCCTATATTGTCGGCGACCAGGTCGGGCAGGGCGGCCTGTTGTCGGGGCAGGGCATCCGGGCCGCTGAGCACGGCCATGGTCAGCAGTAGGAAGGCCAGGCCGATCAGCACCATGGAGGCGCCGTGCTCACGCAGGCTGACGTTTGGGGCGGGTGGTGGTTGCCGGCCGGATACCGCCTGTAACAGCAATACCCCGGTCAGTCCGGCACCGATGGCGGCCTC
>PWQG01000331.1 GCA_003556835.1 Gammaproteobacteria bacterium | reverse complement strand
GGCGCCATGGACGGCGCCCGCCGAGCCGTACACGGATGTATTCACAGGCGTGTCTCCGCGCCAAGAGGCCAGCACCCTGAGCCGAACCGGGAAAAAAACACATCACCCATACCGCCCGGTAATATAATCCTCAGTCTGCTTCTTACCAGGATTGGTGAACAAAGTATCCGTATCCCCGAACTCCACCAGGTTCCCCATATACATGAACGCCGTATAATCCGACACCCGCGCCGCCTGCTGCATATTGTGCGTCACGATGATGATCGTATACTTCGTCTTCAGATCATTGATCAGCTCTTCAATCTTGAGCGTCGATATCGGGTCCAGCGCCGAAGCCGGCTCATCCAGCAGGATCACCTCTGGCTCGATGGCGATACCACGAGCGATGACCAGACGCTGTTGCTGACCACCGGAGAGGCCAAAGGCATTGTCCTGCAGGCGATCCTTCACCTCATCCCAGAGAGCAGCCGAACGCAATGATTTCTCCACCACCTCGTCGAGTACACGACGGGAGTTGATGCCCTGCAGGCGAAGGCCATAGGCCACGTTCTCGTAGATGGATTTGGGGAAAGGGTTGGGCTTCTGGAACACCATGCCCACATTGCGGCGCAGATCGGGAACATCCACGCCCGGGGCATAAATGTCCTGGCCGTCCATGCGGATCTGCCCGGTGATCCGGCAGATGTCGACCAGATCATTCATGCGGTTGAAACATCGCAGCAAGGTGGATTTGCCACAACCCGATGGACCGATGAATGCCGTCACGCGCTTCTCTGGAATGCGCAGATTGATGCCGTCCAGCGCCTTTTCCTGGGCATAATACAGATTCAGTTCATCCACCTCGATCTTGATGTTTTCCCGGCTCAGGGACAGGGCCTGATGATGTGACTTCCCTGCAATGGCACCGGCAACGGAAAGGTTTTCGCGGTTGTGTTGCTTATCCATATTCTCCACTCTCTGATTGAATCTGCGATGATCTTCTGCAATGACGTTCTGCATCACGCTGGAACCGCGGGGCCTCAGTCCGATTCGCTGCGATAACGTTCCCGCAGTCGGTTGCGGATGCTGATGGCCGTAAGGTTGAGCACTACAATCAACATCACCAGGACCAAAGCCGTGGCATAGACCAGGGGCCGGGCCGCCTCGACATTGGGGCTTTGGAAGCCGACATCGTAGATGTGGAAACCCAGGTGCATGATCTGCCGCTCCAGGTGCACATACGGGAATGTGCCATCAATGGGCAGGGAAGGTGCCAGTTTAACGACACCAACGAGCATGAGAGGCGCGACCTCTCCCGCAGCACGGGCGATCGCCAGGATCAAGCCGGTCATCATGGCCGGTGTCGCCAACGGGACAATGACTTTCCAGAGCGTTTCCGACTTGGTGGCACCCAGTGCCAGGCTGCCCTGACGGATGGTACTGGGTATGCGAGCCAGACCCTCCTCCGTGGACACGATGACAATGGGCAGGGTCAACAGCGCCAGGGTCAGGGACGCCCAGAACAGACCGGGGCTGCCGAAGGTTGGCGAAGGCAATGAAGCCTCGAAAAACAGCTGATCGATGTTGCCACCAAGCACATAGACAAAAAAGCCCAGGCCAAACACACCGTATACGATGGACGGCACGCCAGCCAGGTTATAGACCGATATGCGGATGATGCGTGTCACCGGCCCCTGCCTGGCATATTCACGCAGGTAGATTGCCGCCAGAATACCAAAGGGGGTGACCATGATCGACATCACAAACACCATGGTCACGGTACCGAAAATGGCGGGGAAAATACCGCCTTCGGTGTTGGCCTCACGCGGATTCTCGGTCATGAAGTTCCTCATCCGGCTCAGATACTCCCGGCTCTTGGCTGCCACGGACATGGTATTGGGCGTATTGGCACGTACGATCATTGCCATGGAGATGTTGCGCTCCTGACCATCGATGGTCCGCATGCGCAGCGTATCGCGCCGGGTGGCAGCGTATAAGCCATCCAGTTCGTCACGAAGCACCGCGTATTCCTGATCCAGCCGCTGCCTCTCCTGCTCGATGCGCTCCATTGCATCCTCACGCTCGGCACCCTCGACGCCACGCAGGTCCAGGCTGCGCTCTTCCAGCCGCAGATCCTCAATGCCCCGATTGATACGACCGATGTCGCGGCGCTCAAGACGCTGAATCTGCTGGTGCAATGCCAGGGAACGGGCAACGGATTCGTCCAGCATCGGACGGAACATCTCTGATCCCGCGTCCACGGCAACACCATCGTCGGTCATGATCGCCACCGGAAACCCGTAGAAATCGCCCCATTCCCGGCGCTCCAGCACCATCACATCATCAGGTCGTGTCCATTCGCCCATATTGACATCGGCATACCACGCAAAATCGGTACCGGTCACATCACGATTGCCCTGCTTGATCAGATAACGGGTGACAAGTTCCACATCATCCGGCACAACCGTGCCCGCATCGCGCGCCACAGCCGCGGGAACCGTCTCCTGACGTTGTTGCTCACCCAGCACACGATAGGACTCCGCGCCCGGTGGTATCATCTCGATCTGTACAACATCCGCTGGCCAGAAATGACTCAGGCCGCGAACGGCAATCAGGCCGATCAGACCCACCACCATGATCATGCAGATTGCTACAGCGCCGCCGTTCATCCAGATCCAGGGACTTCCACTCTTGAACCATGCTTTCATTGCAAAAACTCCGGATTCCTTACAGGTTGCTGTAGCGTGTACGCAGGCGCTGACGAACGATCTCGGCCACGGTATTCACCACAAAGGTCAGTGTCAGCAGCACCAGGGCAGCGAGGAACAGTACCCGGAAGTGCGAAGATCCAACCGCGGTCTCGGGCAACTCAACCGCGATATTGGCCGACAGGGTCCGCATGCCCTCGAAGATGTTGAAGTTGACCACCGGGCTGTTGCCCGTGGCCATCAACACGATCATGGTTTCTCCCACGGCACGGCCGAAGCCCATCATGACCGCGGAAAATATGCCGGGACTGGCCGTCGGCAATACCACTCCGACAACGGTCTGCCATTTGGTCGAACCGAGCGCCAGAGAGCCCTGGGTGAGGTGCTTTGGCACGGTGAACACCGCATCCTCGGCAATCGAAAAAATGGTGGGAATCACGGCGAAGCCCATGGCGATACCCACCACCAGGGCATTGCGCTGGTCATAGGTGATGCCGATGTCGGTGAACCATTGCCGCATACTGCCATCGAAGAACCAGATTTCTATGAAAGGACTCAAGCTCACTGCGCCATAGCCGAACAGCAGGATCACCGGCACCAGCATGGCGGCCTCCCAACCATCAGGCACCCGATTGCGAATATCGGCCGGCAGGCGTGACCAGAGCCAGGCGAAACCCAGCATGAACACCGGCATGATCAGGAAGATGCTGAATATGGCCGGCAAATGATTCTCGGCGAAGGGGGCCAACCAGAGACCGGCGAGGAAACCGAGAATTACCGTGGGCAGGGCCTCCATGATCTCGATGCTCGGCTTGACGATGCCCCGCAGCTTCGGCGTCATGAAATAGGCGGTATAGATGGCACCGGCGATTGCCAGGGGGATGGCAAAAAGCATGGCATAGAAAGCAGCCTTCAGGGTACCCACTGTCAGGGGCACGAGACTGAATTTCGCTTCGAACTCATCCGAACCGGAAGAAGATTGCCAGATGTATTCCGGTTCATTGCGGTTTTCATACCAGACGCGATTCCAAAGCGCCCGGAAGGAGATTTGAGGATGTTCGTTCCACAGATCAGCCACCACCACACGGTTGTTGATATCTTCGAACAGCAACTTGCGGTTGACCTGGGAAACAGCCACATTCACCAGCGGCACATCACTGACCTGACGTAAAAACAGGGTTCGTGCCGACGTACCATAATGGATGCCCAGCTGGCCCGCTTCGTCAACTGCCAGGAATCCCTTGCGACTGTATTCCGGGGCAATCGCAGTGATCCGCGCACCGTGGGAACGGAAGTCACGGATATGGGTCAGCGCCCGCTGCTCATCGGCGTCCCGCACCAGAAACCATTGACTCAGGTCCCCATTGGACTTGCCAAAAACCAGCGACTCGGTACCGACCAGGAAATCGGCAGCCGTGATCTCATGCCCCTGCCCCACGTCAACGCGCTGCACCAGATACGCATTCTGCGGGTTCTCCACGTTCATGAAATGCACATGACCGGTATCGTCGATGATGAAGAGTCGACGCAGGGATTTTTCCAGCATCAGCTTGACCGGAGTACCATCAATGGCAGGTAATTGGTGCCGGGACTGCTCTACGCTTGTCTCGCCGGTAAACAGATTGCTGCGCGTGGTGATCGAGTTCAGCAGCATCCTTCCGTCTTCCGTGGCAGCCACCAGGAAGGTTCTATCTCCCCGACTGGCATTTTCTATTGTCACCAGTGTAAGCGGCTGGCCCTGCTCATCCACCTGCAGGGGAGCTTCCCCAAAAGGGTACTCCAGGTCCGGATCGATGTGCCGCTGGTTGCCCGGGTAACTGTAGTCATAGCGATGCCGGGTCACAATGGCGGTACCGTCACTGAGGCCACGCACGACTGTGTTGTTGACCACCTCGCCGGCACCAAAACTGCTTTGTTCTACGCCAGCAGGGATGTTCACATCGAACTGCTCCCGAACCTGTCCACTGCCGGCTTCAAAATAGGTAACCCGACCGTCGGAGGTGTGCTGGATGCCCAGTTGCTCATACCGTTCCAGGAGCAGTCGGTTGGTATCGACTCCGGTTACGGCAGCGCTGTATTCATTTTGCGGGTCCACCGTGGCGCCCCGAAAGATGGGAAACACTTCCCAGAACAGGTAGACAAAGATCATTGCCAGGGAAAACACCACACCAAAACCGGCCACACTGATACCCCAGCGCGAGATTCCATCCTTGATGCTGCGCTTGCGGCGCAGTTTCTGTTTCGCCTCTGCGTCCGGCAGCAGGGATCGGACCTGGCCCGGTGCCGGGCTGGAGGCAGTTTTCACGATATCGATCATAATCGGGGACTCACAATCCGTGGCTTGAGCAACGGGCGCCATGCTAATGGAGTAATATGACGACTTTGTGACAAAGCCGGGTGGGAGCCCCCCAAACCGGACAAACCGCTGCGGACTCGGAGAGCTGTCTCGAAACTGTCATGTTTTGCTCATAACATGCCGCCGTCCGCAGTAAATTGAAATAAAAGGACGGAAATCTACTATCAATGGCGGTTCTACACCGACCACCAGGAGGTAACGTGAATATCAAGCACACATGGAAAAAGCTTTCACTGACAGCGGCAGTCAGCATATCGGCAACAGGAACGGCATGGGCGCAGCCGGAGTTCGATGTCCGTGGCCGCGCGCATTTCGACGCAGCTTTTGTTGAAGCCGATAACAACGAAGAAATGGGAAGTGGCACCCTGTTCCGTCGCGGCCGTCTTGGGGTCAACGGCACCCTGACCGACGATTGGGACTTTCGCATCGAATACGATTTTGCCGGTGGCAGCGCTTCAGCCAATGACATCCGCATCCGACGTTCACTGGATACCGGTCGATTGATCATCGGTCAGGTGAAGGTGCCGATGGGCCTGAACGAGATCACCAGCTCCAACAGCATGACTTTCATTGAGCGATCGGCTCCCAGCAACCTGGTCGCGGACAGCCGACGCCTGGGCTTGAGTTACCACATGTCCGAGGGTCCGGTCACTTTCCAGAGCATGGTCTACACCAATGCCATAGCCCAATCCAGCGGCGGTAATGATCCCATCGGCCTGGCCGGTCGCGTGGTATACAACCCCGTCAACGACGGCAACAGCATGATCCATCTTGGCCTCTCTGGCGCTTTCGAAGACCTTGGCACACAAAGCAACCTCCGCCTTCGTGAGCGTCCCGAGTCGCGGCCTTCCAGCGGCGTGCGCGCCATTGATACCGGCAGCATCAGCGGTGTCAGCTCCACGGCCAAAATGGGTCTCGAGCTGGCCTACCAGGCCGGCCCCTTCTCCGCCGAGGCGGAATACCTGAGCGTGGACGTGGACCGCAGCGGCGCCAGCAACCCGACCTTTGGCGGCTACCACCTGCAGGCCAGTTATGTACTGACGGGTGAATCCCGCAGCTACAGCGGCGGTGAGTTCGGTGGAATCCGGCCGGCCAGCAGCAACGGCGCCTGGGAAGTGGCTGCCCGATTCAGTAGCGCAGACCTGATCGACAGCGGTATTGTCGGTGGCAAGATGGAGAACATCACCCTGGCCGCCAACTACTATGTTTCGCCCAACCTGCGATTCATGGCCAACCTGATCTTCTCTGACGTCACCGATGGCCGCTACGGCGATGAGAATATCAATATCTTCCTGATGCGGGCCCAGTACAACTTCTAAGCGACCGTAGAACAGAAGCGGACAGAAAAAAAGGGGCAGATCCACTCTGCCCCTTTTTCTTGTCGGGCCACGGCGAGGCTCGCCCATCCATTTATCAGTTGACCAGTGTTTATCATGTCTATTAGTTTGGACGGATGGAAACACGGAACGCATTGTCACAGGAACCCCGCCTCCAGCTGCTTCACCTTCTGGTGGAGCTCGGTAATTTACACGGCCTACCGTCAGCCATCGACGAATTGATCGCCTACCTCAAAACCAACTGTTGTGTCCGCAAGGAACCCGGAATCTGAAATGAGCCCATCAGAACAGGAAAAGACCGCGCAGCGCGGCTGGTTCACCCGCT
>PWQG01000358.1 GCA_003556835.1 Gammaproteobacteria bacterium | reverse complement strand
GCCAAACCGGAGCAGGTCTTCGTTTTGCATCACACTGTGGCAGCCCTCGCAGCTGTACCCGCGACGGGTGCAATATGCGTCGCAGTTGGCATATGTGATCGGACCCAGGCAGAGCACCCCTCTCGAGAGCAGGCAGCCCTGCCTTCGGTTGGGGCATTCGGAACAGACCGACACCCCGTTGATGTCGTATTCCCTGCAGAGTTCGGAGAATACGCAATCACCGCTCACGAAACAGTTCCTGCAATCCTGTTCGTGCTCCGACAGCAGCAGTTCCACGACTTCCCGCCGCTGATCGTACACCGGCCGGCTCCTGGTGGATACCTTCAGACCGTTCGCCACCGGAAGCGTACAGCTGGATTGCAGTCCCGGCCTGCCGCCTTCCAGCACTTCCACGACGCACAGCCGGCATCCCGCCGGACGCGCCGCAGCGTTGAGGGGATTGAAGCAGAGAGTGGGCAGGTGCACTCCATTGGCCCGGGCCACATCCAGCACCTTCTGGCCCTCCTTGCATTCATATTCGGAGTCATTGATGATTATTTTCATCAGTTTAAATCAATTAGGATTCATATGGTCAGAATGAACTCACATGGCAGGATGTAATCGTTCCCCTGTGTGTCAACCGGAGGCTGCCATGTTCGTTTCATATCAGGCACCTTCCCTTATGTCACAACGCAGGCAACGTTTCGCTTCCATGACGGCACACTGGTCGTCCAGGCACATGACCACTTCCCGGAAGTTGTTCACCCGTTCCCTGGCGGGAATGGTCAGCATGTCTGCCCGCGGAAGGGGATCTTCGTTGTTCGGCGGATTCATTGAGTACTCGAACTTCGTAAGGCCCTGAAGCCGCGCCATCCGGTCTTCGCCCATCAGCTTGCGGTCCATCTGCCGGGCTGCGTTCTTGCCGTGCGCCACGGCTTCGATGACCGTGGCCGGACCCAGCACCGCATCACCACCAGCAAACACCCGTGGATGGCTTGTTTCCATCGAGTAGGGATTCACAGCGATGCGCTGCCTGTGGTCGATAAACTGATCAGCCATATCACCTGCAAAATCCGCATCGATCTGCTGGCCGATGGCCGTAACGATGTGGTCTGCCATGATGGTGACCGTTTCATATTCCACCGGAACCGGTTTGCGTCGGCCCCATTTGGTGAATTCATCCATCTTCATCTTGCGGAAGACCACGCCGGCGGCCCGTCCTTTTTCGACCAGGATCTTCTCGGGCGCCAGCAGGAAGTAGAACTCAATGCCTTCTTTCTTGGCTTCTCCGATCTCTTCGGGATACGCCGGCATGTCAATTTCCTCGCGACGGTATGCGATGATCACCTTTTCACAGCCCAGCCGGTGTGCGGTGCGGGCCACATCCACCGAGACGTTGCCGCCGCCGATTACCAGGAGACGCTTTCCGAGGTCGACCTTCTCACCCAGGTTCATCTGGCGCAGCAGTTTCATACCGTTCAGTATGCCGGGCTTGTCCTCGTTCGGCAGGTTCATCGGCAGGTCGTTCTGGGCGCCGACACCGAGGAAGACACTGTCGTATTTCTGGAGCACATCTTCGAACGGTACGTCCTTGCCCACAGCGGTATTCAGCCGGACATGGACCCCGAGGTCAATGATCTGCTGGATTTCCCAGCGCAGGATATCCCTGGGCAACCGGTACGGGGGAATGCCCCACATCAGCATGCCGCCCAGCTCCGACTGCGCCTCGAATATGGTGACGTCGTGGCCCAGCCGCTTCAGGAAAAATGCCGCCGTGAGTCCGGCAACGCCACCGCCCACAATGGCGATCTTCTTGCCTGTAGCATCCAGTTTTCCCAGTTCGGGTCGGTACCCGGCCTTGCCGTCAAGAACCTTGTCGGAGCAGTACCGGTGGATCATCATGACCGAGAGGGGTTGGTCCATCAGATTGCGCTGGCACCGTTTTTCACAGGGGTGGTCGCACACACGACCGCTGATCGCGGGGAAGGGGTTGTCCTGGCGCTGCAGCTCGTAGGCCTCGCCGTAGCGCCCCTCGGCCACCAGTTGCATCTGTCCGGGCACGTCGGTCCCGGCCGGACACGTATCCTGGCACGGGGTCAGGAACAGTGAGGCACAGGTTGAGGACGGACATTTCTTGTTGAGGATATGCTGCTCGTATTCGTGGCGGAAGTGCTTCAGTGTGGTGAGCACCGGGTTGGGGGCCGTTCCGCCCAGGGCGCACAGGGAGCCGTCCCGGATCTGCACCGACAAGCGCTCCAGCAGTTCGATATCGCTCATCTTGCCGCCGCCCTGACAGATACGCTCCAGGATCTCCAGCATGCGGCGGGTGCCCATCCTGCATGGCGTACATTGTCCGCACGACTCTTCCACACAGAATTCCAGGAAGTACCGGGCGATATCCACCATGCAGGTATCCTCGTCCATGGCCACCATGCCGCCGGAGCCCACGATGGAACCGAGCTCCTTGAGGTTCTCGTAGTCCACCGGCACATCGAGATACTCAGCGGGGATACATCCACCCGATGGACCTCCGGTCTGCACGGCCTTGAACGCGCGCCCGTTCTGCATACCACCGCCGATCTCGTAAATGATATCCTTCATTTTGGTGCCCATAGGGATCTCCACGAGCCCGGCCCGCTCGATCTTGCCCACCAGGGAGAAGACCTTGGTGGCCTTGCTGCGCTCGGTGCCCATGCTGTTGAACCACCGGGCGCCCTTTTCAAACACCATTGGGATATTGGCCCAGGTCTCAACATTGTTGACGTTGGTCGGCTTACCAAAAAGACCGGATACAGCCGGGAAGGGGGGGCGAGGTTTTGGTTCGCCCCGCTTGCCTTCGATGGAGGCGATGAGCGCCGTCTCTTCACCACAGACGAACGCGCCGGCTCCTTCCATGATGCGAAGGTCGAATGAAAAATCGCTGTCCAGGATGTTATCACCGAGGATATTGAACTCGCGGGCCTGCAGAATCGCCTTTTCGAGCCGCTTGATCGCCAGTGGATATTCCGCGCGCACGTACAGTATGCCGATGGATGCACCGATGGCGTATCCGCCGATGATCATGCCCTCGATCACGCTGTGTGGATCGCTTTCCAGCACAGCACGGTCCATGTAGGCACCCGGGTCCCCCTCGTCGGCGTTGCAAATCACGTACTTCTGGTCGCCCGGGGCATCCTTGGCGAACTGCCATTTCTGTCCGGTGGAGAAACCGGCGCCGCCCCGCCCGCGAAGTCCTGATTTTTTGACCTCGTCGATCACGCCCTGAGGCTTAAGGTCCACAAGCATCTTCTGTGCGGATCGGTATCCGCCTCTGGCGATGTACTGTTCAATGGATTCGGGGTTGATGACACCGCAGTTCCGCAGGACGATGCGCACCTGGCGGGCCAGGAACGGCAGTTCCTTCAGATTGGGGATCTCATCATAATGCCATTTGTAGCTCAGTTTGCCATGCTCGCATACCGACAGATCTTCACTCAGCTGACCCAGTGCGAATTCCTTGACCGGCCGGCCCTCGATCAGGTGCTCGTCGATGATGCGCTTCATCCTGGCGGTAGTGACGTTATGATAGGTCACGCGTGGCTTGCCGGGCAGTTTGATATCCACCAGCGGCTCGGCATGGCACATCCCGATGCAGCCCACCGTAACGATTTCAGGCTGAATGCCGGTTTCCTGCCAGTATCCCGTGTACTCCCGGGTGAAATCCACCAGCTTGTTACCGCCGGCGGCGATGCCGCAGGTGCCGAGGCCGAAGACGATCTGGGGTTTGGAGGATTCCAGGGAGTTCATCCCGATCCTGGCCATTTCGTTGAGGTCCAATTTTGTTTTGACAGTCATAGGCTCTCCTACTCGAATTTCTCAAGAATGCCTTCCAGATGGGTGGGTTTCACCCTGCCGAACGTTTCTTTGTCGATCATGATCAGCGGGGCCAGACCGCAGCAACCCAGGCACCGGACGCTCTTCATTGAAAAACGGTGATCCTTGGTGGTGCCGCCTTCTTTGATACCAAGCGTTTCCTGGATTTTCTGCATCAGGCCTTTGGAGCCCTTCACATGGCAGCCGGTACCCACGCACACGGAAATATGGTGGCGTCCCGGCGGATTCAGGTTGAATTGGGCATAGAACGTGGCGATTCCGTAAAGGTCGGTATAGCTGGTGCCGATGGAGTCGGCCAGATACCGCATATGCTCATCGCGGAGAAAGCCGTATTCGCTCTGTGCCAGTTGCAGCAGCCGGATTTTCTGGTGCTGCGGATCCTCAACCGAGGCCACGATTTTATCCAGTGCCCATTTTTCTTCCCAGATCAATGGTCTTGTCGCTATATCAGCCATGATTACACCCCTCTGAGTTCTTCCAACCAGGTGATTCGTTGTTGTATCACGTCTTCTTCAATGGTGGGGGGCGTCCCGCCACCGTTAGTGCAGCCTGCCAGACAGGGGTACACGTGCACTGCACCCCGGTTCAAATTGGCCTGGGCAAGCTTCTCCTGCAGATCCCTGCGGATGCCAAAGCCGTTGTTCCTTCCGCCGGGAACGCCCGGATGCCGGAACCCACGCCCGACCGTATGTCCATCGTAGGCAGCGCCTTCCGGATTCATGAAATCCAGGTCGCATTCCAGCTGTTTGAAAAGCTCGAGGAGATTCGCCGCCGTCAGCACGTAATTGAAATCCTCCACCTCCTTCATGGCCGAGCATGGACTCAGCAGACAGATGCTCTTGCTCACCTCATCCAGCAGTAGCGACCACGGGCTGTTCTCCTCCTTTACTTCCAGTGAATTAAGCTCGCGCTCATGGAAATAATTCTGCGCCGCCCGGCACCAGCTGGCCAGCACCGGTGTATCGGATTGTGCGTCCCTTTCTGCTGACAGCGACATGTAATAATCGTACTGCAGGACTTTTTGGAACCCGATATGCCTCAATCCGGCAATGACATATCTTTCGGCCAGCTCCGGCTCCATGAGTTGCAGCCTGTTGTGCTTTTGCACAAACGCGGACAGCGCTACCGAATCAAGTGCAATGGAGAGCTTCTTCTTTTTTACCTCCATCGCCAGAGTCTCGACGGGCGAGCGGTTGCCCAGGGCGCCGACCGGACAGGTGTTGATGCACTGCCCGCACCGGATGCATCCGTTGGCATCAAATCCGATATTCTGCGGCGTTGATATGATCGCTTCGCTTCCTTTTTCCACCACGCCGAGGGCGTCCACGCCCATCACATCCTGGCAGATATGCACACATCGCCGACAGAGAATGCATTTCCTCGGGTTGTATTTGATCACTGAGCGATTGTCGATCTCCATGTCCCGCAGGATGATCCCGAAATCCATATCCTTGTTTCTGGTCGGAGGCATATCTGAAAACCGCTTTATATAATAAAGCACCTGCTCCTTCCTGACCGGGCATCCGCGGATGTAAAAATCCACATCCACCACTTCGTTGATGGCTTTGGCCGGGAACAGATCAAAAAACTCATTGTTTTTGATCTGCTTTCTGGCACCGGGATAGACTTCGGCGAGGGCCTCACTCTCAGGCCAGTCATTGCGCAGTTTGTTGACGCAGCCGGTCGTGGCACAGTCCCCCAGGGCGATGAGTATTTTGGCATGCGAGCGGATCTCTTTGAGCCGCTCTTCATCGATGGGCCTGTTGATGGAGCCTTCGACAAAAGCAATGTCGTAATCGTCCGAATGTTCCTTCATCACCTCTCTGAATGAAACGATATCGACAAGTTCAATCAGTTCCAGTATCTCTTCCTCCAGATTCGCAATCTGCAGTTCACACCCTTCGCAGCTTGCAAAATCAAAAACCGCAATCTTTGGTTTCATGTGGCACCTCCGGCCCCCTGAATGGGTCCAGCATATAAGAGCATTCAAATAAAGAACAAAAAAGGTAGGTCCACTCACCTTAACTTCATCAGCTCTCCCGGGTTCGCGCCCGTCTTATGCCTGGAAATATTTTTAAGTGAGTTTTTCTGCTGTTTTTACTAATACAAAGCAATATTAACATAACCCCATCCTCACGGATGTCGGACGGTCATTCAATACCTTATAGACTATAGTAATGAAACTCATTTACGTTGTCAAGCATTACTCTTTTGGATGGATGATGGCGCTTTCAGTGACACATGCCGGAAACGGAGCAACCGGCGAATCCATCCGGCCAGCTTATCTTTTATTTGATTTCGGCCGAGAATCCACTGACATTGCATTTTGACAATCCGCCTGTCCGCAACCGGCTCCGGAACCTGAAACACCAGCAACCCCGCTCATTACACGCTATAGCCGCAATTTCCAAGATACCCGATATACCCAAGATTCCCGTAATTCCCACAATAACCGCCATACCTGAAAACCCGACATCATTTGCAATGCACGAAACAATCGTAATGCCTGCAAAAAAACGTAATGCGCGAATTGTGCGCGGCAGACGCCTGACGGAAATGCAGTCCAAACCGGAGTGCTGCCGTGTCTGAGCGCCTGCAATCACGTGAGATCCGGGTCACTGGACTCGTGCAGGGTGTCGGGTTCCGGCCGTTCGTGTACCGGCTGGCACATCAGCACAAACTGGCGGGATGGGTGCACAATGCCGATGACGGTGTCGTTATCCGGGTGGAGGGCGGCCCGCATCAGATCGAATCCTTTCTGGACAAGCTCAGGACGCATCCTCCCAGGGCGGCTCAACTCTATTCCGTAGAGCAGGTTACTTGCGAGCCAGGCGGCTTTGCGGACTTCCGGATTGTG
>PWQG01000333.1 GCA_003556835.1 Gammaproteobacteria bacterium | reverse complement strand
TCAGCAGGAACTCGAGTACGGTAATGCTGATGGGGAGCTTCCCTGAAAGCAGTGCGAATGAGGGAACCGTGTAGAAGATGGCACGCTGCCACCCGTCAAAGTACGTGACAATGCTGGAGAAGTAATTCAACCGCTGAGGAATCGTTAGGTTCCGGTTTGTCAGCACCCGCTCCCGGCGCCAGACCTGCATGGCTCCCTGCCCCCAACGCAACCGCTGGCGCATGTACTCGCGAGCGTCCATGACAGCAATGCCGTAGGCCAGCGCGTGTGGGTGATAGACGGATGCGTACCCTTTCTCGTGGAGCCGAAGGGAGGTGTGCAGGTCTTCCGTAACGGATCCCGTGGCAAAGCCGCCGATATTGTCCAGAGCACTGCGGCGCAGCAGAGCGCAACTGCCACAGAAGAAGGCGGCGTTCCAGTAATCCTTGCCGCGCTGAACCACATTGAAAAACAGGGACTGCTCCGTCCAGAGGTTCTTTCGCCTTGCACTGACCCGGTGCTGGTAGGAGTCGAGGTTGTAGAACTCCTGGGGTGTCTGGACGAAGGCCACATTCCTGTCGCGGAAATACCCCAGTGTTTCCATCAGGAACCGCATATGGGGGGCGTGGTCGGCATCGAAAATCGCCACAATGGCACCATTGCTGTTGGCCAGGCCATTGTTCAGGTTACCGGCCTTGGCGTCGATATTTTCCGACCGGGCCAGGTAGCGGCAGCCAAGTCTTTCAGCCAGTGACTGCATTTCCGGCCGGTTTCCATCATCAAGCAGCCATGTCTGGTGGGGGTACTCCATATAGCTTGCTGCCAGCAGCGTCCGCCTGACCACCTCGACAGGTTCGTTGTACGTGGTCACGAACACATCCACGGTCAGGTTGCGCTCGGGCGCTGGAGCCTTACGGTGGGGCAATCGCCAACACATGTGCAGCAGTAACAACATGGTGACAATGCCGAACAACTCGGCACCGAAAACCAGTGCGGAGAATATTGGGGCGTCAGGGTTGAACGTTCCGGAGCGCCAGATGACATAGGCCAGCGCCACAGCGACATAGATGGCAACGACCCCACGATTAGGCTTGCTGGCCTCCGGGGAATCCCGGTCGTTCTCGGCTGAATCCACCTGCATATGGGAGCCCTATGTCCGGTTCCTTCGGCCGTTTGCCTGACAGCGTGAAGTATGGCAGGCACAGGGCATACGTCTGCACTGCTGCCCGGAATTCGGCGCCAAGCACACTTGCAAAATGTCGTGTGGTTTGCGGCCCGTGGCATCAAATAGGGAATGTCGGCATACGTGGATAGAGAAAAGGGCCTGCAGCATGTCTGCAAGCCCCTACCTTCCGGAGCGCAGGCGTGTGAACCTGCGCGGTCGACATGGATTACAACGTCTGAGTCGACCACTTTCGGGGCGTTATTACGCCCCTAAGGGGGGTGACGGATCAGTCCTTCTCGTATTCAGGTGCGTTGCGCAGGGCGTCTTCTTCCATGTCCACGTAGAACACCGACTCGTCGTCTTCCCGGGCGTGCTCGAGCTGGCCCCAGCTGAGGGCAACGTCTTGTCCGCCCAGGCCCAGGAATCCACCTGTCGTCAGGACAACACCCACAACCTGCCCATCGTCACCGATGATCAGGTCCTGCACCGTTCCGATATCCTCGCCGGAGCCGCGGTGTTTGACCTTGCTGCCGATGAGCTCGTCGGCGTGGAATGCGCCGGCAGGCTTGTGGCTGATATACCGCTGTTGCTCAGCCTGTCCGCCCGCCTGCCTGTCTACCTGTTGAACTTGTGCAGGCTGCCCATCCGCCTGCCTGTCACCGCCGTTACGGTCGCCGGCGAAGGCCACCGAACCAAGTGAAAGTGCTGGCAGGAGCAGGGCTGAAAGGGCTATTGCGTTCAGTTTCTTCATCATCGTCTCTCCATTGGTTCCGGCGGTATGCCGGTCCCTCCTAGATTCCAAATCTCGTTACTGCTTGCAGTAGCGAACGCTGAGAATTGCACGCAACCAAACCTAGCGTCTGTACGCCCCCACACATGGCGACACCGTCGGGCCCTGTTCCGGGCTTTGTGACGCAGTGCCAATAACGGCTTCGGCCGTTCGGTTACTTTGAGCCCCTCAACGTCCTCGGGATGACTTTCGGAGATGGGGTGCGACCAATAATCTGGCCGTGTGCGTCCGCGCTGAGCCTCTTGATGGCCGGCGCTTTGATGCCGATGATTCCATCCTTGTCGGTCGCTGCGGGGGGAGAAGGGTATCGGCTATTGGAACTGGACGGCTACCGGGTCAAGTGGGGGGAACAGCGACTCGGTGCCAGTGCCACGGTGACGTATGCGTTTGCAAACTCTCCGATGCGTTTCGAGAATGCCCGCAACTGTGGCGATCTGGCACCCGCAACCGCGTTGGCCGAGCATGCCAACATCCCACTGGCGACACTAAAGCGCGAGACTGACGCAGCGTTCCGGGAATGGGAGCAGGTTGCCGGCGTGTTGTTCCAAGAAGTCGACGATCCAGGTGATGCCAACATCATTATCGGTAGTCAGGCCCGACCACGTGGCTCCGCCTACGCCAATGTCACCTATAAACCCGGCGCCGTTGATGGCATCAAGGCCATTGAGCAGGCACTGGTGTGTCTGAACCCGGAGCATGCCTGGAAGAGCGGGTTCGGAGGTGATGCCGATGCTTACGACCTCCGCTACACCCTCATGCATGAAATCGGTCATGCCATCGGACTGGATCATCCCGGGCCATCTGGGCAGGTAATGGGCTTTCAGTACAACGAAGCCTTCGATCGCCTGCAACCTGGTGACCAACGCGGCGCCCAGCGCTTGTACGGCCCTGGTGTTGTCAGCGCGGCCAACTGAGCAGTTGGATCAACAACGTTCACCCCTCATCTTCAGGGCTCAAGGAAGCATTGATCCCTTCTCATGACTACGCACACAAAAATGGGCAGGAGGGACGTTCGTGAAACCGCATAACCAGGCGGAGCCTGTTTGGCCGACAGAGAAAGCCCGGTTAAGAGGCGCAACAGCTGCGGTCAGGTGACAAGGCGATTCCCCGGCAGGGTTTACCGGGGCAACCGCCTCGATCAAAACTGGCAACGCTTACATCCCGAAGCTCGTCACATCAACCTTGGAGAAGACCTCGTCCCAGTAGATCTCGCTGAGTTCGTCCAGGCTCTCCGTGCCGTCCACCAGTTCAACCCAGCGATCGAGCACGGCGGAGAACTCCTCGACCATTTCCTCGGCACGGTTCACGTTGTAGCGATCACTGTAGCGCTGGGCCACACGCTCCATGTCCTGTTCGATGAACTCCCGGGTGCGATTGATGAACTCCTTGTCCGGCTCGTGAACACTGATGTCATCACGCTCCTCAACCAGCTCCATGTTCGCGTTGTGATCCCGCACATACAGCCACGGAAGTTTCGCGTGAATCCGTGCCGAGGCGCGCATGATGGCTTCCCGATGCTCCGGGCTCAGGCCGCGCCAGGAATCCGCGTTCATGTGGGTCCCGATACCACCGAAACCGCCGCCCGGGACCTGGGTGGTCACATCGGAGGTGACATCGATGAAGCTAAAACTGGTCATTTCCGGTGCGCTATTGGAAGTGCAGTCAATAACCCCCTGACCCAGACCTTCGTAGACCTCAGCGACCGACATGGAGGTGGGTCGACCACCCAGTTCCTCGGTCCAACGCGACCACTGCGGCCCACCGGTTCTGATGCGTTTGCCGCGGAACTCCTCCGCGGTGCGGACCGGTGTGTTGCAGATCAGCATGTAGGGCGTGGTGCCCGAGGCACCGATGAACACCTGGTTCTGGTTGGCGAACTCCTCCAGGCACTCGGGGCAGCGCTCGAACACGAATTCCGATATCGCACCGCTAAAGGCATACGCGGTCTGTGCCGGCGTTGCACCGGACGCCTCGAGCAGCATGGTCATCTCGGTGAGCAGGATGGTGCTAGGAAACTCGCCGGGAAAATACGGCAACAGCACCGAACCAAAATCCGCCAACCCGTCACGAAGCCCCGAGGGGGTCTCCATGAAACTGAGCAAGGATTGCAAAAACACCCGTAGCTGCAGGTCGCCGTCGGAGTATTCCTCAAT
Organism: Gammaproteobacteria bacterium; assembly: GCA_003556835.1. Taxonomy (GTDB): domain Bacteria; phylum Pseudomonadota; class Gammaproteobacteria; order Pseudomonadales; family Pseudohongiellaceae; genus PWQG01. The sequence goes on along the minus strand of PWQG01000333.1, from coordinate 2,667 downwards.
GGCTGCGGCAAATCCTTCCAGGCTTTCCGAACCGATGGAATTCTGGGTTGCCCCGGATGCAAACCGAAGCTCACGGGCCTCTGCGGCACCCGCCATCGACAGGACGGACACAGACACGCCTGCGGCCAGTGCAGCATTTTTCAACGCATTCTTGAATTTGGGCCTCATGGAAACGGCCTCCTCCCGGTTTATATAGTGCTATTTACTCCATTTCCACGTTCCACATTACACGCCAGCTATTCGCATAGAAACCGTTTGCGGGCGCTAATTTATAACGTAGAGGCTGCTGCGTTGCAGCGTAGCCGGAACCACGGACAGGCAGATTTCTCACAGGGCTCCTAGTGGCCTCGGGGCCTGTTGGGCTTCACGGAAGTCGCTTTCTGACCGCTACCACGCCAGCCCTTTGACGCGGCGAAACGTGCGCCATGCATCAGGCAACCAGACAATCAGCGGTAGTCAGGAGGAGAATTCGGGAAAGGGCTTTGGCAACCGCCATGTCTCAATCAACGGGCTACAGGTCCGCCATAACGAGAAAACCGGATCAACGACAGAAAGCCATTGATCCGGTTTCATGTTCTGGTGGCCGGGGACGGAATCGAACCGCCGACACGGGGATTTTCAGCATCCTGCACAATCACTTACAGCGCACCCAGATTCTAAACTGGAACCAGAGAAGCAGCATCGGCACCAGGTCGCGCGCGCCACCCGTACCGTAGGCATTTGCTCGCGCTCAAGCGCGTCTTTCTCAGTCCGCACCTGCATTCTCCCTCCGCCAGCAGCCGGACCGGAAGCAGACCGGAAGAACTCTTGACAACTAGGTTCAGCGGCCCGCGACTCGTTCTGCTCGGGGTCAGACGGTCTGCACTTGGCGCACATAGGTCCTACTGCGATACTTAGGGACAACCAGTTTAAAGTCGCATTTGAACAACCCCGAGAAGGACTTCGCGAGCAGGAACCTCATGGGCGAGCTAAAGGACGAGGATGCAGAACCGGAACTGCAGAGGCTGTTTAAAGCCTCGTGTGCGTCTATTGTAACCGCATGCAGAGAGCTCGGGCATCCATACGGATGGCGCTTCATCACTGGCCCGAGGCGAACACTGTCTCCAGCGACCAAGATTGCACTGATAACGACAAACCCTGCCGGCCACGAGGTCCCACCCGACCATCCGCATGAGAGCCAGGAATTAGGCAGTGCGTACTTGATAGAAAGCTGGAACGGGCAACCTCCCGGAACAAGTATACTCCAGGTTCAGATTCAGGAGCTTTTTCGAGAACTTCAGACCGTCCTCGGGAATAAAGAGCCGCTTCATGCCTTCGCTGCTCATCGTGTACTCGGCGCGCACCTGATACCCTTTCGCTCACCTAGGCTTCATGAGCTTCATCGCAAGACGGAGTCGATCGCGTTCGCGCATTCCCTATGGGGGCGGATCTTCGCGCAATGGCTGCCAAGCCTATTCATCGTCATCGGGAATGAGGCCCAACGTGAGTTGGCAAAGGTTTTGACTCAGACCCGTCAGCTAAAACGGGGCACACCGCAAGCCTTGCGCCAGACCGGATGGGGCAACACCACCTTTAAGCTCGAACAATTCATTTCATCAGACGGTTCGCAGCCGGTCGTGATACTTGGCTTACCCCACCTCTCGACCTTCAAGCTTTTCTCTAGAGCCCCATGCGCCGAACCTATCCGCCGCGTGCTTAATGAGGCGGTTGCGCTCTCTGGCATCCTGCAGATTAAGCGCTAAGCAAGGACGCACTTACGGGTTGAGCAACCTTTCAAATGCCCGCCTCTACGGTGGCTGACGGGGAATAAGCTACAGTGGGCTCGCCTGTTCGGCTGATCGGTCTTCACACCCTCGCATTCCATTTCGTACGCATCGCAGTAGGAAACACCAAAATATCCCGCAAGGGTTCGTCCATCCAAGGCTTAGTGTTCCCGGGCCGATGTGCATCCAGACGGCACATCCACTCGGCTTCTCGGTAAGCTGCAAGCGAAGCTACTACGACTGCTCGGGGGCGAACCCCGTCCTGGAGCGCGCCCTCGACGTCAACATCGCGAGCTTGACGAAGCGTCAGCGCCGCTTCCTCGCAATAGCGTAGTAGAGATGCGGGAACCGAAGAAGATTGGACCTCAAGGACGGCCGGCGCGCCTATCGCCCCGCGGAGCGTCGAAAAGCTCCTTAGCTGCGCTTACCGCACCGGAAATAGACCGGAGGTCCCCGGCTCCCGCGCCGCCATGTTCGCGGCACCCTAAGCGCAAGAACCGAAAGGAAAGAATATGGTGGCCAGGGACGGAATCGAACCGCCGACACGGGGATTTTCAGTCCCCTGCTCTACCGACTGAGCTACCTGGCCGAGGGCGCCTATTCAAGCGGAACGGGCGGCACACGTCAAGTGGGCTACCCGTTGGGCTGATAGTCCGGCGGCGGTGCGGAACCGCCGCCGAAGAAGAATTTCTCCATTTCCGCCTCGAGGAACTTGCGCGCCTTCGGGTCCACCGGCGACAACCGGTATTCGTTGATCAGCATGGTCTGGTGGGCCAGCCATTGCTGCCAGGCCTGCTTCGAGACGTTCTCGTAAATGCGATTGCCCAGTTCGCCGGGATAGGTGGGACGGTCCAGCCCTTCCAGTTCCTCTCCAAGCTTCACGCATTGAACCATACGCGCCATG
>PWQG01000083.1 GCA_003556835.1 Gammaproteobacteria bacterium | reverse complement strand
GTACCCAGCAACATGTCCAGCCAGAGTATGGGATAGAAACCGGTCAGCCCGACGACGAACATCGGCGCCAGCATATAGGCTGCGACACCGATGCCATGTGCCATGTCATCGTTCTTGGCATGGTAGGTTTGTGCCATCCAGTGAATCATATAGCCGAGAAAGCCCACGCTGACCAGAATCGTCACGTAGAACAGCATCATGATCTGGGCGGCTGAATCGGTGGTCAGGCGTATCGTGCGACCACCGAGTTCCCAACCAATCTGTGTGGCGCCAAAATACCAGGCGATTGGCGGCATGGCGGCCACCCAGATCAGATAGAACAGGTAGTGTCCGATCACGGTCTTGCTATGGTCGCGGATGCGCGCCCACTCCCGATGCGGGTTGACAAAAAGGCCAATGAAGTGAGTCATGCTGCGGTCTCCTGTTGCCTGCCGGGGGCAGGTTTTCCGTTATTGTTCGATGTTCATGCCAATGCCGTCATGGCGGTCCATGCTGCCAGTGCCATCAGCAGTATACCGGCACCGGGTTTCCAGTATCTGTGTTGTATCAAAGGTGTCAGGGCAGTGCTCAGTCCGGCCATGATCAGCACGAAGGGCAGGGTGCCAAGTCCGAAGCTGAACATCACCAGGCCACCCTGCACGGGACCGCCACTGGCCACTGCCAGGCCCATGGCACTGTAGACCATGCCGCAGGGAATCATCCCCCAGGCCACGCCGGCGAGCAGGCGGTGACTGTTGTGCTGCAGATCGAGCTTTTTCAGTTGTCCCAGCACGGGCTGCCAGAGCCGCAGGGCGCCACTTTCCCATTGCCGTGGGCCCCGCCACAGCCCCAGCGCATACAGGCCCATGGCGAACAGCAATCCGGCCGCCAACAGGCGCAGGAACAGCGCCCAGGCACTGCCCATGCTACCCAGCAATAGGCCGGCGAGTCCGGCCACGGTGCCGATCATGATGTAGGCCAGCATCTTGCCGCCGCCGAACAACAGGGTCTTGTTGGCCACTTCCCCGGTTGCCTGCATTGCCAGGCCCTGTGAGCCTTGCCGCGCAATGAGCCGGGGTCCAGCCGTATGCGGTTCCGGTGGCGCTGGCCGGGTCATCAGTGCCGCGCCGATACCGCCGCACATGGCCAGGCAGTGGGGCAGTCCGAGCAGTCCGAGTGTGAAGGCAGCCAGGTAGTCAGTCACGATCCCGCTCCTTGTCCTGTTGCTTCCTGTCCGGATCACGCGGCTCTTGGTCGTCATCATCAAACAGGATGCGATGGGCTTCCTTGTCCAGGTCCTCGAACTGACGGTTCCTCACCGCCCAGATGAACACACAGATGGCGATGGAAATCAGCACGATGCTCAATGGGATCAACAGGAACAGGCTGCTCATCAGTGCTCCTCCATGCGGTGCAGGCGGCTTGCATTGGCAATGACCAGGATGGAGGAGAGGCTCATCCCCAAGGCCGCCAGCCAGGGCGGCACGAATCCGGCCACGGCGAAGGGGATGACGGTGAAGTTGTAGCTGATCGACCAGGCGACGTTCTGCCTTATGATGCGCCGGCTGCGACGGGCGAAACGCAGGACGCCAGGCAGACGGTCCAGTGCATCACCGAGCAGTGTGGCATCGGCACTGTTCTGCACACTGATATCACGCGGGGAAACCGCCATGGACGTGTCCGCGGCTGCCATCGCGCCGGCATCATTGACACCGTCGCCAACCATCATGACCCGATGCCCTTCGCGCCCCAGTTCACGCACAGCCGCAATCTTCCGGTCGGGCATCATATGGGTATCGATCCGGTCGACACCAAAGGCCTCGCTGTTGCGGAGGGCACTGGCTGAATGATCGCCAGTGAATATGGCGGTATACAGACCCTGCTGTCGCAGGCGGCTGATGGTGGCAGCGCTGTAGGTCCGGTTGCGGTCACGCAGCCGGAACCATGCCAGGGGCCGCTCCTTTCCTAGCAGTACCCAGAGCCCGTCACTGTCTGGTGCGACCGGCATGGCGTCCGGTTTGTCTGCCATGACGAAGTCGGGTCTGCCGATGCGATACAACTGACCACCGATGTGACCCTCAACGCCGCAGCCGGGCACAACGCGCGGTGTTTCCACGGTCCGATTTGCTGCGCCACGGAATGCACGGGCAATCGGGTGTTCACTGTGATGTTCCAGGGTCGTGGCCAGGTCCAGGCATTGCGTTTCATCCAGCTCACCATCCAGAACCTGTACCGAATCCAGCTCCAGGCTGGACTCGGTGAGTGTGCCGGTCTTGTCAAAGACGATGGCCGTGGTCTCGGCAGCGCGCTCCAGAAAAGCCCCGTTGCGGACAATTATGCCGGCCCGGCGCATGGCGGTGACGGCCACGCTGTAGGCGACCGGAGTGGCCAAGGACAGAGCGCAGGGGCACGCCACCACAAGCACCGTCATGCTGATGACCAGGTAATCCGCCGAGCCGGCCTGATACCAGTAGAGACCGGCTGCCGCTGCCAGGACCAGAACCGCGGCGACGAAGCCGCGCGCCGTCCGGTCGGCCAGTTTTGACCATTGCGGGCGATAACGCGTCGCCTGGTCGTAGAGCCGGGCAATGCGGCGGATCAGGAATTGCTCCGGCGTGCCGCGAACTTCAATCAACAGTTCACCGTCGAGGTTGTGTGCACCGGCCAGTACCCGATCGCCGCTACGACGGGTCAGGGGCAGGGGTTCCCCGGTGAACGCTGCTTCACTGACATCACTGCTACCCTCGACGATGATGCCGTCGGCCGGGATCACATCGCCGGGGCAGACCCGCAGCAGATCGCCCGCACGCATGGCGTCGAAGGCAATACTTTCGTCCCGTTCATCCTGCACCCGGGTGACCGCCAGGGGCAGCAGGCGATGCAGTTGATCACGGCTCTGCTGGAAGCGGTATTGGGAGAGCAGTTCCACATAGCGGCCGATCAACAGGAAAAACGTGAACATGGCGGCCGTATCAAAGTAGACCTCATGGCCCCCCTGCAGTGTTGCCCAGGTGCTCAGGGACCAGGCCGCAAGAATCGCCATGGAAACCGGCACATCCATGATCAGGCTGCGATTGCGCACCGCCTGCCAGGCGGCGCGGTGGAAGGGCATGGCGCTGTAGAACACCACCGGAGTGGTCAGGGCCAGGCTGGCCCAGCGCATGAGACTCTCGTAGGCCGGTTCCATGCCGCCAGGGCCGGCCAGGTAGGATGCCAGGGCGAACATCATGACCTGCATCATGCCGATGCCAGCCACGCCGAGTCGTGTCAGCATGCTGCGCCGTTGTTGATCAAAGGCTTCCCGGGCTGCATCCGGCAGATCCGGTCGTACTTCGTAGCCGAGTTTCTCGATCTGTCGGATCACCTGCTCCGGATCGGCATCGGCATCAAGCCCGATCTGTACCCGGCGCGTGGCGAAACCTGCATCCACCGAACGCACACCCTCGACGCGTTGCGCCACTTTCTCGATCAACCAGATGCAGGCAGCGCAGCGGATATCGGGCACCAGCAGGGAAAGTTGCTGCTGGTCACCCACCCGCTCGAGTGCTGGTCCCAAGGCGGCGGCACTGAGCCGGACCGGATTCTGCTTCAGTTCGCCTTCCGGCTCGCACTTTTCCCGGTATTGGTAGTAGCGGTCGAGATCGAGCTCCCGGATGAACTGCACGGCGGCCAGGCAGCCGGCGCAGCACAGTGGCTGTTCACGCCCGTCGATTTCCAGGAACAGGGCCTCGTTCCGGGGCACGGCGGTATTGCAATGGAAACATTGCAATGCGGCAGCTTCGCGCTGCGCGGCCTGCTCATCGGCGGCTGTTCCTGACAAGCGTGCGGTTGTCACCATTGCATCTCCACGGCGGGTGTCTGCAGGCGTCGACGCAGCCGCCATTCGTCGTTCACGTCACGCAGCTCCAGGTACCAGCGGCTGTTGCCCTGCAGCATGCCGACCAGGTCGGTGCTTTCCAGATGGTATTCGCCCGGCCCCAAAGGCAGGAAGACAAAATTTCGATCGCGGCCACTTTCGATGGCGTGGTACACCCGAAGCTGCAGTCCGCTTTCCTGACGCCCGTCCAAGTGGATCCGGGCCACATCCTGATTGGTATCGATTTCCAGGCGCGCTGAAATACCCAGATCCCTTGCGGCATGATCCATGGCGAAAGACTGGTTGATGCCCCGGCCTTCTTCGTAATAGTTGTCCACCACCACGTCACCAGGGCTGTTGAGAGCCAGGATCAGCATGGTCGTGCCCACCACCATGGAGGTGGCGGGCACGACCATGAGCAACCAGGGCCAGGGGTGGCGATACCAGGGGCGATCGTCGGTCTGCTTCTGTTGCATTCTGTTTGGCGTCCTGTTCAATTCCGTGGTCCGATGAAGCGGCTTTCCCGCACTATGCGCAGCGTGTCGTCCGGAGACTGTACGATGAATTCGATGTCGGTATTGCTCTGTTCCAGGGCGCCAGCAGGTACCTGGACACGCAATGCAATATCAAGCAGTTCACCAACCGGCAGATGGATCATGCTGTCCGGCAGCAGTTCTACTTCCGGCAGTCCACTGACCGAAACACGCAGGTCACGATCCTGGTTGCTGACATTCTGCAGACGCAGCTGATAGCTGTTTTCGATCCGGGCGCCGCTCACTTCCTGGTACAGAGCGCCCCGGTCGCGGGCCACCTCGACGCGCAGCGGTTCACGTTGCCAAAGAGTCGTGCTCAGCAGCACCAGGGTCAGCAGGGCGGCGATACCGTAGAGAAAGGCTTTGGGTCGCCATGATGTGCGGGGCTGTCCGGCCAGTTCGTTTTCCGTGCTGTAACGGATCAGACCGCGCGGGTAGCCCACTTTGTCCATGACCGTGTCACAGGCGTCGATGCAGGCGGCACAGCCGATGCATTCGTATTGCAGACCGTCGCGGATATCGATGCCGGTGGGGCAGACCTGAACGCAAAGGGTGCAGTCGATGCAGTCGCCGTCTTCGCCGGTGGCTGCACGCTTGCGGGCGGAGGTGCGGGGTTCGCCCCGGTTCGGATCGTAGGATACGGCCAGCGTGTCGGCGTCGTACATCACCGACTGGAAGCGGGCATAAGGGCAAATGTAGATGCAGACATGCTCACGCAACCAGCCGGCATTGATATAGGTTGCCAGGGTGAAGAAGACGATCCAGGCGACCCCGATCAGGGGAATTTGCCAGCTCAGTGCATCAGTGACCAGTTCGCGGGCGCCGTAGAAGTAGGCAATGAAGGTGGCGCCGGTGGCCAGGGCGATCAGCAGCCAGAGGCAATGTTTGCCCAGGCGGCGAGCGAGCTTTTCCAGACCCTTGAGGTTGCGACCTTCGCGCTTCAGTGGTGTAGGGGTGTTGTCCCAGCGCACACGTTGCTGCGGAGATCCCTCCAGCTGCCGTTCCACCCAGATGAACAGGAAGGACCAGACCGTCTGCGGGCAGGTGTAACCACACCAGACCCGGCCCCACAGGGTGGTGACAAAGAACAGGGCGAATGCGGCAAACACGAGCAGCCCACTGAGCAGGATGAGATCCTGGGGCACAAAGCTGAACCAGAAAACATGGAACTGCCGGGCCGGCAGGTCGAACAGCACGGCCTGTCGACCATCCATGAGCAGCCAGGGGGTCAGGAAATATGCCAGCAGGAACAGGGTTGAGACCAGCAGGCGGATATTCCGGTACAGGCCGGGAGCGACGCGCGGATGGATCTTGCGCCGACTGGCATACAGCGGGACCACTTCCGGGTCGCTGTCGTGGTCCGTGGTGTCCTGGATCGGGATACGGTTCATAGGCATTTGTGCTGTCGCCGGCTCCTCGCGGAGCCGGTTTCATCGGAGCGGCAATGGCTCCTCAATGGGTAAGACTGCGCACATACGCGCTGAGGATATGCGCGCGGTCTTCGCCGAGTCGTCTCTCGAATGCGGGCATTTCACCCTCCCGTCCGTCGCGGATGACGCTGGCGATGGCTTCGCGGTTACCGCCGTAGAGCCAGACGTCGTCGGTCAGGTCGGGGGCACCCAGTGCCACCTGTCCGGTGCCGGAGGCGCCGTGACAGGCGGCGCAATACTGCTCGTACTGACTGCGACCGGCGTTGGCAATCCGTTCCTCGACCTCCCGGCCTGCCAGTTGCAGCACGTATTCGGTCACCTGCATGATGCCGTCCTCGCGCAATTGACTCAGCCAGGGTGGCATGGAGGCCTGGCGACCTTCGCTGATCGTGGTGCGGATCTGTTCGGCTTCACCGCCCCATTGCCAGTGATCATCGGTCAGGTTGGGATAACCCCGGCTGCCGGTACCCGCGGTGCCGTGGCACTGGGAGCAGTGATTGAGGAAAAGCCGTCGGCCCATGCGCATCGCCGCCTGGTGCTCGGCCAGTTCGTCAATCGGCATGTCGCGATACTGGGCAAAGACGGGCCCGTACAGGGCTTCGGCTTCCGCCTGTTGCTCTTCCAGCTGGCCAATCTGGGTCCAGCCGCTGAGACCGGGGAAATTGCCCAGGCCCGGATAATAGATCAGGTAGCCCAGGGCAAATACGATACTGAGCATGAAACCCCAGAACCACCAGGCGGGCATGGGGTTGTCGTATTCCTCGATGCCGTCGTATACGTGCCCGGTGGTCTTGCCGGGATTGTTGACATTGCGGTTCAGCCACAGGATCAGGGCGAAGGCCAGCAGAGAGCCAAGGGTGCCGAAAATCACGAACAGGCTGTATCCGGTACTCATTGGCTGTCACCCCCGTGTTTCTTGTCGGTTTCCACGTCTTTCTCTCCCTGTTCCTCTTCATCC
>PWQG01000178.1 GCA_003556835.1 Gammaproteobacteria bacterium | reverse complement strand
TGAGTCGACTGCCGATCATCGGTGGTCTGTTCGGAACGCGGCGCGAGTCGGTTGATCGCTCCGAAACCCTGGTGCTGATTACCCCGACGGTCCTGGAGTCGACCAGTCGCCTCGAAGAGGTGTCGCGCGACATTCAACGCCAGTTCCGGGGGATGGAACCACTCTTAAGCCAGTGATTGAATTGATTGTTTGTGTGGCCTGGTGTTCCAGGAGGCTCCCGGCTACTGTCCGGAGCCTTCCCGCGCAAGGCCTTTTTGAAGCGTTTACCCTTTATGGGGGCCTGGCATCCGAATGTGAAAAGTTTTCCTTTCCCGGTCATCCAAAGTCTTCGGGTTCCGCCCGAGTTGGGTAGATAGTCCGTTCCGGGGGAGCCGAATAAGAGTCTGAATAACATCATGAATCAAGGAGCATGCATAAAGATGGATCAAAAATGCCACCCGTACGGCGGTGTGCTGGTAATATTGACCGCATTGAGTCTGCTGGCTGGCTGCGGTCCCTCATCCCAACCAGCCACTGAATCTGTCGAGGAGCGAGCCCAGGCCCGCTGGGATTACATGGTCGCGCGTGATTTTCAATCCGCCTACGAATACTATTCTCCGGGCTACAGAGAGACAGTCTCCCTGGCGAATTTTTCCGTCGATATGGCTAATCTCCCGGTAGTCTGGGTTTCGGCTGAGGTTGCAGAAGCGGAATGTGAATCACAAGATCGTTGCAATCTCGTGGCAGAAGTCACTTATCGGGTGCCCGGAGGGCCTACGGGCATCAATGAAATGAGAATGACTCGCAAGATTGAGGAGCTCTGGTTGCGTCTGGAGGGTGAGTGGTGGCTCTCTCCTGAATATTAAATGCGGCTTTACAATCCCGATTTGATTGCCGTATACTTGGATGTAGCCAACGTGGGATCGGCTCGATTTTGCGGAGGCAAGTTTTGCACAGAGCCCTGTGTCAAACAACTTTTGGATGTGTCCAACAACTTTTAGGAGTGTTGTAATGAGAAGAAATACCTTGACGACCGCAGTTCTGGCGGGTCTGACGGGCATGGCGGGGATGGTCAGCGTGTCCAACGCGGTCAACGTCAACCCGGATGGCCTCGGTCAGGTTCTGCTGTATCCGTACTACACCGCACGCGGTGGAAACGATACTCTGATCTCGATCGTCAACACGACGGATGGAACCAAGGCGGTCAAAGTTCGCTTCATCGAGGCCCTGAACTCGCGCGAAGTTCTTGACTTCAACCTCTACTTGTCGCCGTACGACGTCTGGACCGCTGCAATCACCGAAACCTCGGGTGGTGGCGGCAAGATGATGACTGCTGACACGAGTTGCACTGTGCCCTACTTCCAGGGTGGCGAACCGGGTAATGTCGGTGAGCACGAATTCCTGGACTTCGAGTACACCGGTGGCAATAACGACGGAGGCCCGCAGGGGATTGAGCGTACCGCTTCCGGCTACATTGAAATCATCGAGATGGGCACCCTGATCAATACCGATGCTTTGCCGGCTGCTGCGGCTGCCAAGCACGTCAACGGTGTTCCTCGCTCCGGTGGAGCTTTTGGCGCACCCTGCAGCACGCTGGTCAGCGCCTGGGGTAACGGCCCCTGGGGCTTTGGTTTCGGCAACCCGGGCGATCCCACTGTTGCAACTCAGGAAGCTAGTGGCGGCCTGTTTGGTGCGGCATCGATCATCAACGTTGCTGAAGGCACCATGTTCTCCTACAACGCCACGGCCATTGACCGTTTCTGGACGCCCGGTGCTGAAGCGGCTCAGGGGCACACCGATCCGGGTTCCACGCTCCCGAGCTTGGCTTCCGGTGACAATGAGTCCAGGGTCTTCATCAATGGTGAAGTTGATTTCCAGGAGTGGGGTCTGGGCGTTGAGGCCCTCAATGCCACCATCATGCATAACGAAATTTTCAATGAGTACACCGTTGAAGAAAGTCTGGGTGCACGGACTGAGTGGGTAATGACCTTCCCGACCAAGCGTTTCCACACCGACAACGTTGGTGGCGGTTTCGTCTCTCCGGGTTCCAATGCTGCAATTCCGCCGTTCACTGCCACTTGGGCGCTTTGGGATGATGGCAGTGTTGCTGCGCTGGCGCGCGCTTGTGAGAACTTCAACTTCCGCGTGTTTGACCGCGAAGAGAACGAGCCGGATACCGGTATTATCGTTTCTCCGCCGCCGCCCCAGCAAGGTTTCTTCCTGTGCCGTGAGGCGAACGTCATTCGCTTTACCCAGGAAGGTGGACGGCCTGACGCCAGTGAGATTCTCAAGGAACCCGAGCGTGAGAATCCGAACCTGACGTATACCAACTTCCAATTGCCGTCCGATTTTGACGCTGGCTGGGTGAAGTTTGACATGGCCACTATCGGCGGTACGACCCGCAGGTCGAACCCGTCGGACGCTGGTATTCAGTACGAGGGTCTGCCTGTGATTGGTTTCCAGGTCTCGACCTTCACCAATGGCGCCACTGAGGCGGGTGTGCTGTCAAACTACGGTGGCACCTTTAACCACCGCGGTAGCCGCAGCTACATCAGCGTTACCGATTGATTCAGAGTCAAGTCCGCTCTGATCAACGTTGGTACCGGAAAACGAGCCACCCACTGGGTGGCTCGTTTTCGTTAGGTGCAGCACATGGGATGGAAGTCTCTGAGGTGCCCGTTCAATGGCGGTGATTGAGTGCTTGCGTTAGTGAGTGTCGTTTTTCGAGTCATGCACAGATTTATCAGGGTGAAATGGATCTGCCGCGCCAGCTTTACGAACATCCAACAGAATTTTTTCTAATTTGTACGGTCTACCTATCGCATGCTATGCGTCAGGAAGGGAAATTGAACATGCAAGACGGGTATGCCAGTGATTCTCCGCGTCGTCGGTGGCAGCAGCTTGCATGATGCGTTTGGCTGGCAGGAACCTGCGCAGCCTTATCTCGTTAGAATGGAATGCAACTGGAAAACGGATGAAAAGTATGAACGTCCCTAAATTGACAGTATGTTGTGGTGTTTTTTCAGTTCTGCTGCTGATTGCCGGATCGGCCTACGCGCAGCAGGATCGCAAGCTGGTTCTCAATGATGAGCGCGAGTGCGTGCTCGGGAACCTGGCGTTTATTGATGCAGCAACCGGCGACCTCAAGGTTTCGGTCCAGAACCTAGAAGATTGTCTGGGCGATGAGGCAGGCGGTCTGGCGGTGAGCCCGCTGCTCCCCACGGCCAGCTCTGTCAATGCCGGCGAGTCACTGGAAATTCTGTGGACTTCGACCAGTGAGCAGGCGTGTGAAGCCACCGGTGATCTGCCGGGCTGGTCGAACAGCAATGTCGGCACGACCGGCCCAACGTCCTTTACTGTACCGTCTAGCGCTGCGGCCGGTACATATGAGGCGGCCGTCAGGTGCCCTGCCGGCGACCCCAATGGTGTGGAAAACAGTACCAACATTACAGTGGCCGTGGAAGATGTCGATCCACCGCCTGCGCCCAATGTGAGTGTTTCGCCGACCAGCGTGAGTCCCGGTGGCAGCGTGACCGTTGAGTGGACTTCGACAAATGCTTCATCCTGCACGGTGCCCACAGGCGCTAACCGTCTGCCTGGGTGGAACGGCTCCAAGAGCCCATCGGGAGAGGAAGATATCGATATATCCGGGTCTTTGGCAGCCGGCACCTACAATGTTTCCCTGCGTTGCTCCAACGAAGGGGGCGATTCAGACACGACGGAAGAGCAGGTCATCGTCGAGTCTGAAACCCCTTCCGAATGTGGGCCGGAACGCCAGCCGCCCTCGAACTGGAGCCGGGCAAGCGGCTGCACCGTGAATGGCAACGGGAACGACTGTCGCAACTACGCCGATTTCTTTGGCGGCTTCCCGGGGACTACAAGCATTCGCCACTTTACGCTGCAGCCGAATCAGTATGCGGCGATGGCTTTCACCCCGGACAGTGTTCCGGCCGGCGCGAGGGCAGATCTCAATATGAGTCCATTGCAAGGTTTCGGCATACCGAACGGCAATCCGATCTGGTCTATTTCTACCTGCCCGGGGGACTTCAGTCCCGAGGCGATTGAAAATGCCATGGGTGATGCGGCATGCCTGCTTTCCGGTTCAAATGCTCAATTCGGCTTCCGATTTGGCGGTTCAAGCTCCCTGGACAGCAGCAGTCGTTGCGGGCTGGCCCTGGAGCCCGGGACAACCTATTTTCTCAACATCGTCTACTCGAATGATGACCCGCATACCACGCCGTCAAGTGAATTAAGCTGGATGTGTGGTGTGACGTCGTCGGAGCAGTGTGGCCACCAGGTTCAGCCCAATTCCTTGTCGGGCTGGTGAATCCAGGCCGGCCCGGCAAGCAACAACTGCCGGGCCGGCACTTGACGAGGCAGAGCAGGGCGACATGATAGATTCTTGCTTGGCGCCGATCTGGTGCCCAGGCGCTGCTTGAGTGTCGTCTCCCCCTTTGAATCATCCACCAAGAATCAAGTTGCTTTAATGAATATTCGTGCATTGCCAAGATTTTTTGTACTGATCTCCCTTTTGATATTGATGGTACCGCTGGTTCCTGCGAGCGAGGCGGATAGTCCTGAGGCGGAAGGAAGGCTGAGCCTTTACATCGAGCAATCGGGGACGATATTCGCCCGCCGGGGTGAGGCGGTTCTGACCGATGCGGACCTGGACCGCTTTGCCTACTCGGTACCCGTTGAACACCGAGCTGGCACGCTGGTTAGTTCGACGCGCCTGGGGCGCATCATTGACAACCTGTTCGGGCGCTTTGATTTGGCCAATCGAGCGGTTGCTGCCAGTCTGCATGAAGATGAAAGGGTCCAGGCCAAGCTGATCTTCGCTGTCGCTGATGTGCTGTATGAGACTTACATGCAGCACTATCTTGATGAGCAGACCCTTGAAAGCTATGAGCGCCAGGCCCATGAACTATACCTGCGCGATCCATTGCGGTTCACGCGCGGTCGTCGTTACGTCACATTCGAACAGATTCTAATTGCACCGGAAAGCGGGGATGAGATTGAGGCGATGGAAATGGTGATGGAGGTGAATTCACGGCTTGCCGACGAAGACGCAGATTTTGCTGCGTTGGCTACCGAATTCTCACATGACCCGATGGCATCGGAGAATGAGGGGCGATATGAAGGGGCAAGCTTCGACGCGCTGTCCGAAGGGCTGCAGACGGTGCTGCAGTCTCTTGAGCCTGGTGAGCTTTCAGGCCCGATTCGAACTGAGTTCGGTTGGCACTTCATTCGCTTGATCGACTGGCAGAAACCGGAAAAGCCCGAGTTTGAAGAGGTGCGTGAACAGTATCTCCAGGCGGCTCGAACTCGCCACCGCGAACGAATGCACGACCGCCTGCTGGAGCGCATACTGGATCAGCCTATCGACATCAGGGAGGATGGGGTCAAAGACTTTCTTGAGCGCCACAATGCCGTGATGCCGGAAAATATGGAAATCGAATAGGTTCGTCGTTTCCCGGGTTTTCTCAAACCGCGCACCTTACGGGCGCGGTTTTGAGGTGGGGCACGACCCGGTAGCCTCTGGAGCGACTTTTGCGTAAATGGTTCTTAGCCCACTTCCGATTGAGTTGATGGCTGTCGCGCCCGCCCATCAATTCCAGCTGGCAGGTTGGAGCGCAGGTGCTCGTCCGGGTCTAGAAGTGCCTTTCATTTGGTGCCTCGGGCCACTCACCACGGGAAATAGATCAGATCGTCAACCCGGTACATCTTGTCATGATCGACCATGGTGTGCGTACGGATCGTGGAATGTTTGTCTTTAAGCCATTACTGGACCCAAACGAAGCTCTGTTGGTAGTGCGATTTCTCGGAGGTGTTGGTTGTGCGGCACCAGCGGTTGCAGTGGTCGCCGATCGTTTGGATTATCAGTTGGATGGCAGCCTTCGAGCGAGACGGCTGTGAGGTTGTTCAGGCAACTCTTGGCGCGGGACATCCGCTCTCGTTTCGTTGGGAGTGCGAGCGGATGGGTCTGGCTGATCCTGACGCCGTTGCTGTTGCTTGCCGTTTACGGCTTCGTGTTCGGCGTGATTTTCCGGGCCCGCGTGCCCGATGGGCTCGACATACCCTTTGTAGCCTGGTTGGCCGTGGCGCTTTGGCCATGGCTAGCCTTTTCCGAGGCCGTGTTGAGGGGGTCACGCTCGATACTTGAGCATTCGGCGCTGATTTCGAAAGTGGCTATTCGCCGAGAATTGCTTGTCATCTCGTCGGTGACCTCTGCCTTTGTTCTGCACATGGTGGGTTACCTGGCGGTTCTTATGGCCCTGCACGTGATCGGTACACCGCTTCACTTTGCCGGTCTGCCGACGGTGGCCATCACTCTGGTTACACTCTACGTTTTAGCGCTTGGGCTGGGTATGGGCTTGGCCGCCGTGCAGGTATTTGTACGTGATCTCGAACAGGCCTTGCCGACCCTGTTTATGTTCTGGTTCTTTCTCACGCCCATACTTTACGCGCCTCAGATGTTACCGGATCAATATGTGCGCTGGCTTCAACTCAACCCCATGACGTGGTGGATGGAGCAGGTGCGTGCACCGCTGTTGTGGCGGGATCTGGTGCCGGACTGGTCGTTGCTGGTCATGGCTGTTGGCGCTGTCCTGGTGCTGTGGTTGGGATTGCGCCTGTTCCGGCGATTGAGCCCGTATTTCGAGGACTTCCTGTGAGCGGGCCGCTGCTCAGGCTCGATGGCGTGTCCAAGGTCTACCCGCCCACGGTGCAGGCCGGCCAGCGCTTTCGCGCCTTTGTCCAGTTGCTCACGCGCGGTTCGGCAACCGGCGGCAC
>PWQG01000478.1 GCA_003556835.1 Gammaproteobacteria bacterium | reverse complement strand
CATGTCCGCCAGACCTTCCGCCGAGTGATGGATAGCCTTTGGTGCTCCTGTGGTGCCTGAGCCCTGGAAGCTCAGTATCAATGCTGATCGATTCCATGAGTGAAGCGGAATATCAGATGCTTCTCGTGCATGTCGTACTAACGCATCCAGATTGGGCAGCTCGTGAACGGCGAGGGTATCAGAAACGTAGATATCCTGATCCGTTACGAGTGCAGGCGCAGCTGATTGGCTCAGTAACCGCTCTCTGTCTTGAGCGGATTGTTTGGGATGCAAAATAACCTGAGGATTACCGGTTCGAATACAAGCCAGTGAGAAAATCAGAAAAAGAAGCTGGTCATCAAGGAGTAGTCCAACTGCTGCCTTCGACGAGATGCGCCAGTTGTCAACGAATGTACAAGCAACGTTGATGAGCCGTTCGAGTTGAGCATAGTTCAGGGACAGGCTGTCATTAAAGAAAGCCAACGAATTGGGGCTCTCCTGTGAGTACTTTCTGATTGCATCAGAGGGATTGGCCCGTTCAGCGTTCACGATGATGGATGCCCAGTGACAAAATATTACTCATTCACACATTGAAGCGGAAGTGGATGACATCGCCGTCCTGGACGATGTATTCCTTGCCCTCCAGGCGCCATTTGCCGGCTTCCTTGGCACCCTGTTCACCCTTGCCGGCGATATAATCTTCATAGGCGGTCACTTCCGCCCGGATGAATCCACGTTCGAAATCGGTGTGGATGACGCCGGCAGCCTGGGGGGCGGTAGCACCCTTTTTCACGGTCCAGGCGCGCACCTCTTTCGGACCGGCGGTGAAATAGGTCTGCAGGCCCAGCAGTTCGTAGCCGGCGCGGATCACACGATCGAGACCCGGTTCATCCATGCCCAGGTCCTCCAGAAACTCCTGCTTCTCCTCGTCGGCCAGTTCGGCGATTTCCGCTTCCAGTTTGTTGCAGACCGGCACCACCACGGCGCTTTCATCCTCGGCAATGGCGCGTACTTCGTCGAGCATGGGATTATCCGTGAAGCCGTCTTCGTCGACGTTGGCGATGTACATGGTGGGCTTGGCGGTGAGCAGGTGCAGGTTGTACAGGTCGGCTGCTTCTTCTTTCTCCAGTGACATGCTGCGAGCGGGCTTGCCAGCATCCAGGTGATCTCGCACCCGATTGAACAGTTCCACCTGGCGCGCTGCATCCTTGTCGCCGCTTTTGGCTACGCGGGCCACGCGGTTGATGCTTTTCTCGACCGTTTCCAGATCAGCAAGAGCCAGTTCTGTATTGATGGTTTCGATATCCGATCGCGGGCTGATGGTGTCCGAGACGTGCACGACATTGCTGTCTTCAAAGCAGCGCACGACATGGGCAATGGCATCGGTCTCCCGGATGTTGGCCAGGAACTGGTTGCCCAGGCCTTCGCCCTTGGAGGCGCCGGCTACCAGCCCGGCGATATCGACGAACTCCATGGTGGTGGGGAGCACTTTCTGTGGTTTGACGATCTCGGCCAGGGCATCAAGGCGCGGATCTGGCATCGGGACAATGCCGGAATTCGGCTCGATGGTGCAGAATGGAAAGTTCTCCGCCGCGATTCCCGCCTTGGTCAGTGCATTGAACAGAGTGGACTTGCCCACATTGGGCAGGCCAACGATACCGCATTTGAAACCCATAATATTCAGTTCCTGGATGATTCAGTCAGATTCGCTGTGCATTTCGAGCATGGCTCGTTGCCAGTTGCCCGCGACGGCGTCCGGCATGACATCGGCGGCCTTTTCCAGGGTCCGCAGAATGGCGTCGGCTTCGCTGCGCGACGGATTTTTCAATACGTAATCGGCCACCTGCTTGCTGTTGCCGGGATGGCCTACACCGATACGCAGGCGCAGGAAGTCACGCTGATCGCCCAGCGCCTTGATGATGTCCCGCATGCCGTTGTGGCCTCCGTGGCCGCCACTGAACTTGAGCCGTGTTGTGCCAGGTGGAAAGTCGATTTCATCGTAGGCCACCAGCATATTTTCGGGGGCGATATCGAAATAGCGGCAGACCGCACTGACCGACTGGCCACTTCGGTTCATATAGGTCGCGGGAAAGAGCAGCCGGACATCCTGCTCGGCAATACGAATCCGCCCGAGTGCACCAAAGAAGCGCGCTTCGGCCCGCATTTCTCCCTGATGACGGCGGCACAGTTCTTCCAGGAACCAGGCCCCGGCATTGTGCCGGTGCAACTGGTACTGTGGTCCCGGGTTGCCCAGGCCGACAATCAGTTTCAACGGATGTTGCTGCATGACGCATACCCCTGACGATACAACCCGGACCCGCCGTGAGGCTGATCCGGGTTGTGGCAAGTCGTCCGGTTGGTCAACCCGCAGGGGTTGATGGAGCGACTGGACTCAGTCCTTGTTGTCTTCCTCGCCGTCTTCCTTGCCCTCGTCTCCACTGTCAGCATCGCCGCTCGTCTCTTCGGACTCTTCCGCAGCGCTATCGGCCACTTCTTCGTCCTTGTCTTCGGTCTCGACGCGTGGCGGTACTACGGTGACGAGGGAGTGGTCTGACTCCTCGCCGTGCGACAGGGCAACACTGGTGACACCCTCGGGCAGCGGGATGTCGGAGATATGCAGTGTTTCACCAACATCCAGGTCGACCAGATCGACTTCCACGTATTCGGGCAGATCCTTGGGCAGACAGGAAACTTCCAGCTCGGTCAGGTTCTTGATGATGCTGCCGTGACCCTGCTTGACGCCTTTGCAGTTGTCTTCATTGAGGAAGTGGATGGGCACGTTCACGTGGATGGCTTCCTTGGCGCGGACGCGCAGGAAGTCGGCGTGCAGCAGGAAAGGCTTTGCCGGGTGGCGTTGCAGATCCTTGATCACGACCTGTTCTTTCTTGCCGTCAATGTGCAAGGTGATGATGTGGGCGAAGAAGGCTTCGTTCTCGATGGCCTTGCTCAGTTCCTTGTGAGACAGGGAGATCGGCTTCGGTTTCTTGCCCGCTCCATAGACGATCGCCGGTATCTCACCGGCCAGGCGACGCAGGCGGCGGCTCGCACCCTTGCCCTGATCTTCCCTGGCCTTTGCATTCAATTCGAAATCTTTGGACATTTCAGTTCTCCGATAAATCGGCTGCAGCGGTTCGCGACCAAACCGATTGCAGCGTTAGGTTCCTCCTGCCGCGGGATGCCGCAGAAGGCTTGCAAGGTGTTGTTAAGAGCAGTTGGCCCGATCAACACCGTTTCCCAGCGCTCAGGTGTTATCAAACATGGCGCTGATGGATTCTTCATTGCTGACCCGACGGATAGACTCGGCCAGCAGCCTGGCCATACTCAGTTGCCGGATCTTGTCACATTTCTGCGCTTCGGCTGACAAGGGGATGGTGTCGGTGACCACCAGTGAGTCGAGCGCGGAATTTTTGATATTTTCCATGGCGTTGCCGGACAGTACCGGGTGGGTACAGTAGGCCACGACCTGGTTGGCACCGTGTTCCTTCAATGCTGTGGCTGCCTTGCAGAGGGTGCCGGCCGTGTCGACCATATCGTCGACGATCAGGCAGCAACGGTCCTTGACTTCGCCAATGATGTGCATGATCTGGGCTTCATTGGCCTGGGGGCGACGTTTGTCGATGATGGCCAGGTCGGCATGCAATTGCTTGGCGACAGCCCGGGCGCGCACCACGCCGCCAATATCGGGTGAGACCACGGTCAGGTTCTTGTATTTCTGGCGCTCGATATCATCGGTCAACACCGGCGAGCCATAGACGTTGTCCACCGGAATATTGAAAAAACCCTGGATCTGTTCCGCGTGCAGGTCAACGGTGAGCACCCGGTTGATGCCGACGGTGGATACCATGTCGGCAACCACTTTGGCGCTGATGGCGACGCGCGCGGATCGAACGCGTCGATCCTGGCGGGCATAACCGAAATAGGGGATCACGGCAGTGATGCGGTTGGCCGAGGCGCGGTGCATGGCATCGGCAACCAGCAGCAGTTCCATCAGGCTGTCATTGGTCGGTGCGCAGGTGGACTGGATGATGAAGACATCCTTGCCGCGGACGTTCTCCTTGATCTCCACGGCGACTTCGCCGTCACTGAATTTTCCGATATCCGCTTCGCCAACGGGTATGCCGATATGTCGGGCGATTTTTTCTGCAAGCACGGGGTTGGCATTGCCCGTGAAAACCATCAAGTTGTTGGCCATTTGAGTACCTTCAGGCTGCTTTGTGACTGATGCAGGAGCCTTCTTTCGGAATGGTCTGTTCAGTGAGTTCGCGATGATGGAGCCCGCCTGCTTACGTGTTTGCCAGAGCAGGTTTCCGCAGAGCTGCTTGAGGGGCTGCTGGTTGCGGGAGCCTGTGCTGTCGACTGTACTTTCTGTCTGATACGCGTTGCCGCGGCAGGCTCCCGACAAAATTGGCTGGGGTGGCTGGATTCGAACCAACGCATGCAAGGATCAAAACCTTGTGCCTTACCACTTGGCGACACCCCAGTGAATCGGCGTATATTATACGCCAGTTTGCCGAAAAATGCATGCCCTCTGGCGATGCTTCTTTCAGACATCACATCTGGCTGATGTGATGGTCATTTCCGGCAGGTGAGCTGTTCATGCCCCGGGTGACAAAGTGTTCAGCCTTTGCCAGGGTCGGGTGTTCCGCAGTGAATATCCGTTGCTCGACCCGGCGCGCTTCCGCCTCGCTGTCAAAGCGGGCAAACACGCTGGCTCCGGTGCCGGTCATACGAGCCGGGCCGTAACGACCCAGGCATACCAGGGCTTCATCCACCGGCGGATACAGTCTGCGGACCAGATCCTCACAATCGTTGCGGGACCGCCCTGCCAGAAAGTCGGCCATTCTGATGGCAGAGCCGTTTCTTGTCAATTCCCGATGTGAAAAAATCCCGGCGGTTGAGATATGGCAGGGCGGAGTGATGATCAGGTACCAGGCCGGGGGAAGGTCGACAGCGGTCAGGCACTCTCCGATGCCTTCGGCCCAGGCGCTGCGGCCCCGAACAAAAAGAGGTATATCAGCGCCCAGCGTCTGGCCGATGCCGGCCAGTGTGTCGAGATCGAGGTCCAGCTGCCAGAGGCGATTGAGGGCGAGCAATGTTGTGGCGGCATCAGAGCTGCCACCGCCAAGCCCGGCGCCGGTGGGGATCTGTTTTTCCAGCGTGATGCGTGCTCCCAGACGTGTTCCGCTGTGCTCGCGCAAGGCCTGCGCCGCCCGCAGCACCAGGTTATCGTTGTCCGGCAGGCTTGTATTGTTGCACTGCAGTTCCAGGTCCGGGATCTCAAGCAGTGTGAAATGCAGCGTGTCACTCAGATCAATGAGTTGGAACAGGGTCTGCAGCTCATGGTATCCATCCGCCCGCCGGTCCAGTATATGCAGGAACAGGTTGAGCTTGGCGGGTGCCGCCAGGGTCATCGCAGGGGCAGCGCTCATGGGTCCTTCAGCCCATCGAGGCTCCAGCTCAGCCGGAGCAGATCCAGTCGCAGGGGTGCTTTTTCCATGCGGATGCGTACGGGCAGGGTTTCCACGCCATAATTGCTGTAGCCGAGATAATGGATGCGCCAGCCGTCCTGGTGCAGCTCCGTGAGCTGATTGTTCTCTCCGAAGACGGGGTCATGTGGTCGCCCGGGCACCGGAATGCCGCGCAGCCAGTATTCGAGTTGTGAAACCGGTAATTCGTAGCCGAGCTCCTCGCGAATCAGTTGCTCCGGGGTTTCCGTGATCAGCGGCTCTTCCCCCTGCTGCACGATACTCACCAGTCCCGGTTCCCCGCGGATCTCCGTGGCGCCGACATTGAAGGTGCCCCAGAGGTTGACCTGGTAGTGCTCCTCCATCTGTCGCCAGCGGATGCGGGAGGAGTGTGATTCCTGGTCATCACGGACACTGATGCTGCCGGTGAATTCCCAGTGCCGGATGTCGGCCAGCACGGATTGCCGTTGCTCCCACTCGGGATTCACGGGGGGAGCCATCTGCAGTGGGGTGCAGGCGGAGAAAAGAATCAACCAGAGCAGCGCTGCGCCGAAGCGACAGCGGTAGTGGGGTTCAGGGCGCAAAACGGTCGAGTACCTCCTGCAGGTGTTCACTGTCCGGAGTCTGTTTCAGCGCTTCGAGCCACACATCCATGGCTTGCTCCTCTTCACCACTGATCCAGAGGACTTCACCCAGATGCGCCGCCACCTCGTGGTTGGGGAATTCGGCGTAGGCACGGCGCAGGTTGTCCAGCGCCTCCTCCAGCATGCCCAGCTTGTATTGCACCCAGCCCAGGCTGTCGATGATGGCCGGGTCGTCGGGTTCGATCGCAATGGCCCGCTCGATCAGGTCCAGCGCTTCATCATAACGTTCGGTATGGAGGGTGAGTGTGTAGCCCAGGTGGTTCAGTGCGCGGGCGCTGTCCGGTCGCAACTCGAGGATGTGGCGCAGATCCCTTTCCACCGCCGGGATGTCTTCGCGCCGGTCATTGAGCAGGCTGCGGGCAAAAAGCAGGTCGATATTGTCCGGCTGACGATCCAGGATATCATCCAGCACCGCAACGGCCCCGTCCCTGTCGCCGGAGTTGGCCAGTGCTTCGGCTTCCAGTGCGCCCAGCATGGGTTCAAGTTCCGGTGTGTCCACGGCCACATCGCGGGTATGCTGCCGGGCATCCTCGAAGCGCTGTTCGCGCAACAGCAATTGCATGATCTGGCGCTGGGCCGTGGTGTGGGCGGGAGAGTGCCGGTTCACCTGTTGGTACCATTGCAGGGCGGGATCGGTGTTGCCCCGCATGTTTTCCAGATAACCCATGTAGAAGCGGGCTTCGTTGACCCGATTGCTCTGCCCCAGCAGCGTCTGCAGCTGCGACTCGGCCGTGTCCGGT
>PWQG01000356.1 GCA_003556835.1 Gammaproteobacteria bacterium | reverse complement strand
TACCGTCGGCGCTGCGCGGGTAATAGAAGGTCTTGCTGAGAATGCTGCCGACCGGAAAGTCGAAGCTGTCGGTTTCGGTATAGCTGGCCGGACTGCCCTCCGGCATCCAGACGGTGCGCAGCTTCAATGCATAGTCGCTGAACAGGGGTGTGGCCAGGTCATAGGGCAATACATCCGGAGACAGTAGCAGCCGGTTGTCCTCAACCTGCAAGAGCTGCCAGTCCGACAACTGTTGCGGGTAGCTGTCCGCCTGAAAGAACTGCGGGCCTGTGTCCGGCGTGCAGCCCGCCAACAATACAGACAGTGCCAGGGCAAACCGTCGCATTTTGCGGGCCGTCATGAAAGGGTGCCACATGGCCTGTTTTACCGGTTTGCCATGAGTTCCGCCGGAAGCTCGATTGGCGGCAGTTTCTCGTGATGGCACTGATGCGCAGACATGTCCAGGTGAGGATTGGCATTGTCATTAGCGGCATCCATATTAAGCATCACAGCGTCGCCATCGTCGATACAGATGGCGTACTCCGGTGATTGGCGTTCTGGATGACTGATGCCATCCCAGATCAGGTCCGGCAGTCGTCCGGTCTCACCGAACAGCGCGATACGCAGCTGGTTGAGTTCAGGCAGTCCCGGCATCTGTCCGGCCGGCCCGAATCGGTTGTTGTAGATATAGATGGTTTCCGGGTACGGGTCGAACACCTCGGCGGTTTCCCGGTCTGCATAGCCAGCACTGTAATAACTGGAGATCAGGATGTTGGATGTGTAGTTGCCGGCGATGTCATTGTCGAAAATCTCCACCCGGTCGTTGGAATTGATCAATATGCCAGAGCCCGAAGGAACACTGGAGACTGCGGTACCTACCGGTGCGAAGTTCCGGGTGTTGTTCATCATGATCTGGTTGTTATAGACGCGAGTGCTGTGCCCCTCGACAGGCAGGTTGGGCATGTTGAAGACCAGGATGCCGCCGGTATTGTTGGCAGCGATATTGCCGTAGACATCGGCGCCCACCGTGTTCTCGATTTCAATGCCGGCGACATTGAACTCCGCGCGGTTGTTGCGCACGATGACGTTCTCTGACTGTCCGATATAGATGCCGGCATCCGACGCCCCGATGGCGACGGAATCCTCCACCAGGGTATGTCGGGTCTGCACGGGATAGATGCCGTAGGCGCCGTTCTCCGTGTCGGGACCACCGGTCCATTCGGTGCGCACACGACGTATGGCGATGTATTCACCGCCGCGCACTTTCAGGGCATCGCCCGGGGTGTCCTCGATGGCCAGGTCTTCGATGGTGAAGTGACTTCCGGTCACCAGCAAGCCGTCGGCACCACTGACCTGATCGGCGAAGGACAGCACGGTCTGTTGCATGCCGGCGTCGCGCAGGGTGATGTTGTCGACGTTCAGGGTCAGCCCGCGCTCGAAGCGGAAGGTGCCTGCGGGCAGCTCGATGATGTCACCGGGTTCGGCTTCGAGCAGGTATAGTTGCAGGTCCTGTTCCACATTGTCGGGCTGTATCGAGAGTACATTCCCGCTCTGGCCGTCATCGGTTTCGGAGCAGGCAGCCAGTCCCAGAATGACCAGGATCGGGAGTAGCAGGGTTCGCATTATGCTTGTCATTATTGCAACTCCTGTCGGGAGGGGAAACTTGAAGAATATAGGATTATCTTTGAGTAGTGAAGGCTTCGCTGCTATGCTTTTTTGCCATGTCTGAGCAGCATAAGCCACAATCGGAAGCCGGGTCGGGCGGCCATCATCCCGCATGGATGGACAGCGTCTATGAACGGCTTGCCGAGGATGACGAGGGTCGGGTCTGCAAGGATATCAGCGAGGAGGCCTGCCGCGAGACGCCCGGTAATTTCTTCTATACCCTTCTGTCCAATACCCTGAGCAATATCGCTGATCGTCTGGCCAGTGCCAAGACCACGCTGCCCTGGCTGTTGCTGCAGGTCGGGGCTCCGGCCTGGGCGCTCAGTGTGCTGGTGCCGATCCGTGAGTCCGGTTCCATGTTGCCCCAGATGTTCATTGGTGCCCTGGTGCGGCGGCAGGCGGTGCGCAAATGGGTCTGGGTGGGCGGTGGTTTCCTGCAGGCCCTTGCACTGATGGCCATGGGCTGGTCCGCCCTGGTGCTGGAAGGCCTGCCTGCGGCCATTGCGGTGATTGCCCTGCTGGTGGTGTTCAGCCTGGCGCGTGGTGCCTGTTCGGTGGCGTACAAGGATGTGCTGGGCAAGACCATCCCCAAGACACGGCGCGGCCGGCTGTCGGGCTGGATCAGCTCGATATCGGGACTGGCTGCGTTTCTCACCGGTCTGTGGCTGGGATTCCTGCAGGACACTGATTCCCTGTGGATCTACGCGGGGCTGATATTCCTGGCAGCGGGCGCCTGGTTGCTGGCCATCATCAGTTACAGTCGGATCATCGAGTTCCCGGGTGCCACGGAGGGAGGCGCCAACGGCTTCACCGAGGCCATAGCACGCCTGAGCCTGTTGCGGGAGGATGCACCGTTTCGCAGCTTTGTCATTGGCCGTGCCCTGGCCATGGGCTCCGGCCTGGTGGCACCGTTCTATGTGGCACTGGCACGCGATGACCTGGGCAGTGCCGCCTCCCTGCTGGGCATCTTTATCGCCGCCGAAGGCCTGGCCGGGTTGATCAGTTCGCCGTTCTGGGGGCGCTGGGCGGATCGGTCGAGTCGACTGGTGTTTGCGGCCGCTTGCGGGCTTTCGGCGGCGCTGTCTTTCGCCGTGGTGTTCTGGTCGCTGTCGCCGATGCCCGAACTTGCCTCGCAGTGGTTCTACCCGCTGGTGTTCTTCGGTCTGGGCGTGGCCCATGCCGGTGTGCGGCTGGGCCGCAAGACCTATCTGGTCGACATGGCCGGTGGCAACAAGCGCACCGACTATGTGGCCGTCAGCAATACCGTGATCGGGGCCCTGTTGCTATTGACCGGCCTGCTGGGGGCTCTGGCCGCCGCGTTTTCCGTGCAGCTGACCATAGGCCTGCTGGCCCTGGCCGGTGTCATCGGCGCCGTGCTCAGCCTGCGTTGGAAGGAGGTGTCGGGCTGAGCCGAAATCCGGCCCGCTAGCGGGCTCGCTCGACAAAGTTGCGCAGCTCACTGCTGGTGCCGGGGCGGGCCATGATGTCGATCATATTGCCCTCAGCATCGAACAGGACCAGAGAGCCGTCCCGCAGGTTATACTCATTGGCCAGGGACTGGCCGTCCGGGTTGCCGGTCTGTGTGACCAGGAACTCGAATTCGTCCTCATACTCGGGGTAGATCTCCCGCATCAGGTCGATGACCTGCTCTCCCCCCACGATATGCACTTCTCGCAGCATCACCAGGGCCGGTTGTCCCTGGCCCACCCGGCCCAGGTCGCTGGGAAAGGCCGATTTTGGTAGCAATTGCCATAGTATGGCGGCGACCACCGCAATACACATGACAATGACCAGCCACTTCAGCCACCCTGGCATGGTGGTACGCAGTTCCTGGGATGAATCAGACATTTTCTTACTCCGTTTCAGAACTGGGAGCGGGGCAGGCGCACGACCAGCCCGTCCAGTGTATCGTTGACCGTGATCTGGCAGGACAGTCGCGAGCCGGCCTGTCGCTCGGGATTCATGTCCAGCATGGGTTCTTCGTATTCATCGGCTTCGCCGACATTGGCCATCCAGGCCGGATCCACAAAGACATGACAGGTGCCACAGGAGCAGGAGCCGCCGCAGTCGGCGTCAATGCCGTCGATCATCTGCTTGACGGCGGCCAGCATGAGCGATTCTCCGTTTTGTGCTTCCACTTCGTGTTCCGTGCCATTGTATTCGATGATATGGATGGTTGGCATAATCTGTAACTGCTCACTTCACTACGTTGCTGTCAGGCGGCCCGCCAGACGTTCTGGCGGACCACCGCTTCTGTTTCCAGCCATTGTCGCCGGGCTGTCAGGCCTTGGCGGAAGGCCTGCCTTTCATACGTTCATGCCAGGCTTTCAGAGCAGCCTGCTCCGGCTGGATGCGCACATCGTTGACCCGGTTGAAGTCGACGGTGACATAGGCATTGATGTCGGCCGCACTGAGCCGGTCACCGCAGATGAATTCGCGGTCCTGCAGGTGCTGGTCAAGAAACTTCATGAATTTCACCGCGCCCTTGCGACATTCCTCGCCCCACTCCGGGATCGGTTTCATGCGGTCCTTGAAATAACCGCTGCAGTGCTGGAAGCACATGCCGGTGGGTACCATGAAGTAAAAGTCGATCCAGCGCAGCCACTGTTCGATCTCGGCTTTCTCCCACGGGGTTTCGCCGAGCAGGCGGGTCGTCTCGGGGGCCGATTCCTCAAAATAACGACAGATGGCCATGGTGTCTCCCAGGCACTTGCCATCATCGAGCTCCAGGGTTGGAACCTTCTTCATCGGGTTGCGGGCCTTGTATTCCTCGGAGAGGTTCTCACCCTTTTGCAGGTCCACCTGGATCACCTCGATCTGGTCAAGAAGGCCTTTTTCCGCCAGGAAGATCCGGACGCGTCGGGGGTTGGTTGCCGTACTGGTATCAAACAGTTTCATGCCGTCTCTCCTGGGAGAATGTTCAGTGCTTCCCTTGTTGAGCCCGTATGGTAACGGAGATTTTGCGGCATTGGTACGCAGCGGTTTCAGCCCAGCCTTGCCGCTAGCATTTCCAGACCATCGATCAGGGAACATGGACCTCCTGTCAGAAGCGGTAGCTGCCGCCCAGATGTGCGGTGAAGCCGTAGGTATTGAAGCCGTCGACCACCTGGTAGGTCTTGTCCAGGATGTTGCCGAGTTTCAGATCGAGTTGGAAGTTGCTCTGCGCCTGCCAGGACAGCGCCAGGTCCACCACGCCGCTGCCCGCGACCTCGGAGCGCCCGAAGGTGACCGGGTCCAGGTCCGCCTGGGCGCCGCGGACGGTCCAGTGCAGATGGGTTCGCAGGCTGCCGAACTGGCGGTTCAGTCCCAGGGAGAGCAGCTCGTCCGGACGCCGCAGCAATGCCTCGCCCGTCTCGCGGTCCTCATGATCCAGCAAAGTCAGCGAAGCGTCAGCCTGCCAACCGAGCAATTCGGTGTGCAGGGTCAGTTCGGCACCATGGATGCGTACCCGATCGATATTGGTCAGGCTGGTGAAAGTCGCATCGCTGGCGATGAGCTTGCTGATTTCATTTCGGAAGACAGTGGTGGACCAATCGATGTTGCCCTGGTTGCCGCGCACGCCTGCCTCCACGGTCTTTGCAGTTTCAGGCTCGAGGTCGGGATTGGCAAAGAAGTTGAAGGCCGGGAAATCGACATACAGGTTGATAAGATCGGGTGCCTTGAAAGCGGTGCCATAGGCGGCCCAGACGCGCATGCGTTCGCCGGCGTCACGACCGAGTGCCAGTCGTCCGGTAGTTTTACCGCCATACTGCTCATTGTTGTCATGCCGCAACGAGACGGTGCTGTCGACGACACCGAAACTGCGATCGTAGACTGCAAACAGAGCGCTGCTGTCGCGTTTGGTGTCTGACTGCACGGCGCTGTCGTCGAGGTAGAGCAGTTCCTCGCGGTCGTGATCCAGGCCCAGCAGCAGATCGGAGCCATCCGCGGGGCGTAGGTGGTTCTGCCATTTGACGGAATGACGGCGCGTGGTGCTGCGTGAGTCGCTGAAGGAGTAGGTTCTGTTGTCATCACGGAAATAACCGGCCTGCAGATTCACATGCCAGAAATCGCTGGCATCGAAATCCCCACCCAGACGGAAGTTGTCGCTGCGCGCATCGGTTTCGCCGCCGTCATACAGCAGACTCGATTCGCTGCGGTTCCAGGATGCCCGCAGGGTCTGGTCACCAGCAAAACGATGCGACATGGACAGGTTCAGGCTGTCACTGTCGTAGTTGCTGCGCTGCTCGCTGGGTGTCGGGGCATTGCGTGGGCGGATGCCGTCGGTCTGGCGGTGAGACATGCCCAGGCTGGCGGCGGTCCCGCCCTGCTGGAAGTCCAGGCGGGCCTGTCCCCGGTAGCTGTTCTCGGTGCCGGCACCGGCACTGACTTGGCCGCGCAGCCGGGGTTGATCGGTGGCGCTGTCCGCGTGGCGGGTGAAGATCTGGATGACACCACCCAGGGCATCGGCGCCATGCACGCTGGACTGGGGGCCGCGCGCGATCTCGATGCGCTCGATCTGCTCCACCGGGATATGCTCAAGACGGGCAAAACCCTCGCTGGCGGTATTGATTTTCATGCCGTCCAGCAGGATCAGGGTATGGTCCGAGTTGGCGCCGCGCAGGAACAGGCTGGTCTGTGCGCCTTCGCTACCGGTGCGGGTGGTCTGTATGCCCGGTGTGGCGGCCAGCAACTCGAACAGGCTGGCCGGCTGGCGCAGGGCAATCTGCTCCTCGGAGATGATCGTACTGGCGGTCAGGGTTTCGTGCCGCAACTGCTGCATGCGATTGGCGGTGATGATGACTTCCTGGTCCACGCTTGCGGCGTTGCCGGATTGCGATATGTCGTCTGCCAGTGCCGAACTGGCAGTGAGCAGGCTGGCGGTCAGCAGTACTGGGTGGTAGTGATGTTTTTTCATTGTGGTAATCCTCTGCACATTCTCACCCGAATGTGTGTCTCTACGGAAATCACCGGGCGCGCAGGGGAGGACGTTGACGGTATCGGGCCACGGGCCTTTCAAGGGCGTGGTGGCCGCAAGGGCAACGACCACACTGCCCGCCGCAGTGGGTATAATGCAGCAGGCCGGTCTCCGGGCTTACAAGTGACTGGCGCGGGGCGCCGGTCGGATCGATCCGCCTTCCCGCTCCGGTCGCGTAGGTCGCGACATGAGGAGCAGTGGCATTCCGGATCGATTGCACTTGTCTACCGTTGCGGGGGCAGCGTCGGAATGGGTTCGTGGACCGCAC
>PWQG01000354.1 GCA_003556835.1 Gammaproteobacteria bacterium | reverse complement strand
TGCAGGAAAGTCGTCCCGCCATAGACAGTGGGCTGCAGGGAGTGGCCGAGGTCGAGCCGACCATGCAGGAGGTGCGGGCCATACTGGAAAGTGTCCGGGCCCTGGTGCAGCGTGTGGAGGATGATCCGGGCGGTTTCCTGTTCGGAAGCGAGCAGATGAGGGAGTTCCGACCATGAGGCCTTGTATAGCTGTACTTCTTGCCGCCCTGCTGGCGAGCTGCACTGTGTTGCCGGAGCGGGAACCGGTCAACCTCTACCAGTTGCCAGCTCCGACGGTGACAGCAACGGACGCGGCCATCGATGTCGGCGGATTACGAATTGCCCGTCCGGGCACCAGTGATGCCCTGGGCGCTTCCCGTATGCTGGTGATGCGTGACGATAATCGTTTCGAAACCTTCCCCGAAGCACGCTGGGCGGCCCCGATTCCGCTGCTTTGGCGAGACTGGCTGCTGGATGCCTTCTGGCGTGACGGGCGTTTCACGGATGTCAGTTCCGACCAGGAGCGATTGGCTGCACAGGTCGAATTGAGTGGTGTGCTGCGCGGACTGCATGC
Source organism: Gammaproteobacteria bacterium (assembly GCA_003556835.1). Lineage (GTDB taxonomy): Bacteria > Pseudomonadota > Gammaproteobacteria > Pseudomonadales > Pseudohongiellaceae > PWQG01. The sequence continues at coordinate 6,326 of PWQG01000354.1, read as the reverse complement.
CGAATTTCTCAATGGCAGCATGGAAGTCGTGATCCGTTATGATGCCCGGCTGATACGGATCCAGGGCCGTGAAATCATCGCCAGCCAGCGCTTCGAGGCGCGGGAACCCGCTGCGGGCACCAGCGCGGACGCCAGTGTTGCCGCCCTGGGCCGGGCGGCGGACCGCTTGGTCGCCGAATTGCTGGACTGGGCCGCAGAACAGTCAGCCGGACGCTGACCGGATCAGGCCACCAGGCTCATGGTGGCACCGATCAGGCCGCCGAGGATCAGCAGCACCGTCGGCAGAAAGCTCAGCATGAACCCCAGGGCACGTGATTTCGGGTCCCGCACATAGGCCTGCAGGTAGACCTGGCGCCCCACCAGGTAGACAAAGCCCAGCGCGGCCGCGACCTCGGGCCAGGCGTACAGGCCGAACAGAACCATGCCCGGGATGAACATCACCAGGCTCTCCAGGGTGTTCTGATGCACGCGATAGTAGCGTTCGAACACCGGATGACCATGTACCGCCGGAGCCTCCACCCCGTACTGTCCCCGGGCCTTGCCGACCAGGGCGCCAAGTACCGAATATTGAATCAATGCCAGAACGATGATGATCGCAACCAGTTCCATGTGTATGCCTCTCTGTGGCTATGCTGACAGGGTTTGTCAGATGGCAGAAGTGTCGCCATTTTGGGCGAGTCGGTCAACTGTTCAGGGACGGGGCATGATCTCGCCGGCAAAGGGCTGGTGCAGAAGGTCTCGCATGCTGGCGCTCTCCCGGTCATGGGCGATCAGGTAGTACAGTTTGGCCAGTGCCGCTTCCGTGGTCATATCACGACCGCTGATGGCGCCGGCCTCGATCAGGGCGCTGCCGGCCGCGTAATCACGCATGCGCGCGATACCGTCCAGTGGTTGCGGCACAATGAGCACGGTGATGCCGGCTTCGACTGCTTCGCGCACGGCCTGCAGGAAGGCGGTGTCCCGCCCGGGACCATTGCCCGCGCCATAGGCTTCCAGCACCAGGGCCCGCAGACTGCCCGACTGACAGACACTGCGGATCAGGCCCGGACTGAAGCCGGGAAACAGCTTCAGCAATGCCACTGAACCCTCCGCCGGCACTTCCGCATTGCCCTGCAGTGGCGCTGCATTATCGATCGGTGGCAGATGCGGATCATAGTCCACATCAATGCCGATCCGGCCCATGCGCGGGAAACGTGGTGAGTCGAAGGCGTCATAGGCCTGCGCTGAGACCTTGGTCGCCCGGTTTCCCTGCAGGATCCGTGATCCGAAAACCACACAGACGCGGGCCAGTTCCCCTGGCATCCGAGCGGCGACCTCCAGGGCCGATACCAGGTTGTTGCGCGCGTCACTGCGTGGCTGGGAGAAGGGTAGTTGTGCGCCGGTCAGCACCACGGGCTTGCCTCGTGACCGGATGAAGAAGCTCAGCGCCGAGGCAGTGTGGGCCATGGTGTCGGTTCCGTGCAGCACCACGAAACCGTCATACGCAGCGTATTGTGCCTCGATGTCGCTCGCGATCCGCAGCCACAGCGAAGGTGTCATGTCCGAGCTGTCCAGCAGCGGATCGTAACTGATGATGTCGATTTCGGGAGCCTGTTCACGGAAGGCCGTCGCCAGCTCTGGCAACTCACGGATCCGCTCTTCCAGCCCGGGGGTGGGAGCCAGGCCGTCCGCCTGCTGTGTCATGCCGATGGTGCCGCCGGTATAAAGCAGCAGTATGCGTCTGTTCATTGCCGGGAACCTGTCGCCGATGGTGTGGTCATGGTGGGTCGCCTTGCGCTACACTGGATTCTTGCTGTCGCAGTGAAGAATTTCAATAATGAATCACAGCATCATGTCATCTGCCGTATTTGTGAACCCCGTTGCCGGTCTGTCGCGTCGCCTGCCAATGCGCAGGGGTCGAGTCTGCTGCTGCAGCCTGTTGCTGCTGGTATCGGCCCTGCTGTTGACCTTGCTGGCGTCACCGCGGGTTGCCGCTCATGGCAGCGTCGCGGATGAGGGCGATGCCTGCCTGATCCGCTTTGGCTTCTACAGTGCCCACTTTTCCATCTTCCAGCCACGTACCCGCGAACACGATGAGTTCTGTGAGGACATCCCCGATGTCACCGAAACGGTGTTTGTCATGGAATACCAGCACCGCTCCCTGTCCGAAGTGCCCATCGATTTCCGCATCATCCGTAACGACCGCTTCCAGCGGCGCTTTGTGCGCTGGGAGGATATCGAGGCCCTGCCCGATCTCGAGCCACTGACCGTGTTCCACCAGTCCCTGCCGCCGCAGGCCGACGGGGTGCTGAGTGTGATGCATGTATTCGACGAGCCGGGCGAGTATATCGGGATTGTCACGGCGCCGCATCCCGATGGCCGGGCCGAATATCAGGCGGTGTTTCCCTTCCGGGTCGGCAGTCGCTGGCAGGATCATTGGCCCTGGGCCATTGCCGGCCTGGCCCTGGTATTGCTGACAGCACGGCAATTGAAGCGGCCACCCAGGGGGATGAAGGCATGAGCGTGCGGCTGCGAATCTTCTTTTTATTTCTGGGCGGTCTGGCCTTGACCGGTTCGGCTTGGGCCGAGACCTGGCTGACGAGTGAAACCCGGCCCGGGGGGCTGCTGGTGCACCTGCAGAGCGAGTCGGAACCGGTACGTCTCAACCAGATGCATCGCTGGCGGGTGCTGGTGCAGGATGCCGATGGAGCGCCTGTGGAGGGGCTGGGCATTGAGGTGGACGGTGGCATGCCGGCCCATGATCACGGGCTGCCGACGCAGCCGGCCGTGCAGCCGCATCCGGAGCCGGGCATGTACTGGCTGGAAGGCATGCGTTTCCACATGGCGGGGGAGTGGACACTCGACCTGCTGTTGGTACATGAGGGGCGGCGCTATCGCGCGGCTTTCCAATTCGATCTATGATCCGATCCATGAAGTGGCTGCGCAATCCGAAATTCTACCTGCCGACCGGCACCCTGCTGCTGTTGTACCTGGCCTGGCAGTACATCCCGGTGCCGGTCACGGGGCAATGGAGCGAAGCGGAACTGGCGTTGCTCGAATCCCTGCATATCGAAAATCTCGGCGCGCCACCTCCGGACCCCGGCAATGCCGTGGCTGATGATCCGCTTGCGGCGGAGCTGGGGCATCAGTTGTTCTTTGATACGCGCCTGAGCAGCACCGGTGAAGTTTCCTGTGCTACCTGCCACCAACCGGAACATTCTTTCACCGACCAGTTGGCCCTGGCCGAAGGGGTGGCTGTGGGTAATCGCAACAGCATGGGACTCGCCGGTGTTGCCTACAGTCCCTGGTTCTTCTGGGATGGGCGCAAGGACAGCCTCTGGTCGCAGGCGCTGGAGCCGCTGGAGAATCCGGCGGAGCACAACACCGATCGGATCTCGGTGTTGCAGGTGGTCTACAACGACGCGCGTTATCGCAAACTTTACGAAAGTCTCTTTGGCGCCTTGCCGGCCTTGCAGGACCGGCAGCGTTTTCCGGAAGCCGGGTCGCCGCAGCATGGCGATCATCGCTTGCAGGAGGCCTGGTATGCCATGTCGGTCGAGGATCGGCATGCCGCGTCGCAGGCCTTTGCCAACCTGGGCAAGGCCCTGTCCGCCTACCAGCGCAAGCTGATGCCCGGTGCTGCCGCCCTGGATGAATACCTGAGCCTGGCGCTGGAAGACGGCGACAAGCGACAGGACGCTGGTCTGGGCCCGCGGGAAGTGGCCGGGCTGGAGCTGTTCATCGGGCGCGCCTCCTGTATCGATTGCCACAATGGTCCGTTGCTCAGCAACAATGCCTTCCACAACACGGGGGTATTACCGTCACCCGGACTATTGCCTTCACAGGGACGTGCCTTTGGCTTGCGCGTGGCCCGTGATGATCCCTTCAACTGTCAGGGTGCGTTCAGTGACAGTGATCCCGAGGACTGCCTCGAACTGCGCTTTGCTCGTGGTGGTGGCGATTTTGTCGGCGCCCAGCGCACACCGAGTTTGCGCAATGTCGGCCTCACCGCACCGTATATGCATGCCGGGCAGATCAGCACGCTGGCGGACGTGGTGCGTCACTACGATACCGCTGGAGTTGCCGTGATTGGCCATAATGAGGTCGAGCCATTGGGCCTGCGGGCCGTGGAGCGGCGTCAACTGGAGGCATTCCTGCGCAGCCTGGACGCGCCGCTGGCAACCGATGCCCGCTGGTTGCAGGCGCCGGAATGAAACAACTGACACCGTACACTGAGGAATCCTGATGCAACTCATTGCCCGACTGATCGCCGGTATCGTCATTGGTATGCTGATCGGGCTGTTTGCGCCCGAAGGGGCAACAAGGGCGTTGATGACCTTCACGGAGCTTTTCGGCGAACTGCTGTTTTTCACCATCCCCTTGCTGATCCTGTTCTTCATCAGCAGTGGTATTGCGGCACTGCCCCGTAACTCGGGGCGTCTGCTCGGACGCTCCCTGTTATTGGCCTACAGTTCCACCATCGTGGCCGGGGTACTCGCCTTTCTGCTGGCGGCTCTATTGGTGCCTATGCTGACCGGCAGCGGCGCCGAAGCTGTGGAGACCAATGGCGCGCAACTGACGCCTTTCATCGAGATGGATGTGCCGCCGGTGTTCAATGTCATGACCGCCCTGGTGCTGGCTTTTGTGTTTGGCCTGGGCATCGCCGCGACGCAGGCGCTCGCCCTGAAAACCCTCGCCGATGAAGGCAAGGCGGTCATCAATGAGCTACTGCTGCGGGTCATCATTCCCCTGCTGCCTTTCTATATCGCCGGTGTGTTTGCCGAACTGGCCGCCACCGGAACCGTGTTCCAGACCCTTCAGACTTTTGGCGTGGTGCTGGTGCTGGCACTGGCATTGCACTGGGTCTGGATCAGCAGCCTGTTCCTGGTCGCGGCCCTGCGCAGTGAAGCTTCACCGCTGCAGCTGATCCGGAACATGCTGCCAGCCTATTTCACAGCCCTGGGTACCATGTCCAGTGCGGCCACCATCCCGGTATCCCTGCAATGCAGCAAGCGTAATGGCGTCAACGAGGCCGTGGCCGACTTTACCGTACCCTTGTTCGCCACTACTCACCTGGCCGGTTCCACCATCACCATTGTCAGTTGCACCGTGGCGGTGATGAGCCTGCAGTCGGGGCTGGAGATTCCCTCGCTCTTTGCCATGCTGCCCTTCATTTTCATGCTCGGCATCGTGATGCTGGCCGCTCCGGGGGTTCCGGGTGGTGCGGTGATTTCGGCAGTGGGGCTGTTGGGTACCATGATGGGGTTCGGGGAAGCTGCAGTGGCCCTCATGATTGCACTGTACATGGCCCAGGACAGCCTGGGGACCGCCTGTAACGTGACCTGCGATGGTGCGTTGGCCCTGTTGGTGAACCAGTCCGGTGCAATCGGGGAGGAAGCGGACTGAATGCGTTCAGTGAATCTGGAATTGGCGTTGCATCCGTTGTACTCTCTTTGCTGATTTCCAGAATCGGGTGTCTCCGGCAACGCAAGTATCAGACGACAGTCGATGGCCTGCAATCGAGAGCCGAGAACCGAGATCCAGTAAACAATAAAGTAGAGAGAGTAGCCCATGTCGTTTTCCAGCCGTTCTTCCGTTCCGGGCGTTTCGCGCAAGCCCCTGCTGATGGCCATGTCCCTGTGTGGAATGGTGTGGGCGGGCAGCAGTATGGCCCAGCCGCCCATTGTGCAGCCCGGTGCCCCGGGCGAGCCCAGTCGCCAGATCAGTGCCGAGGAAGCCTCGAACCTGGCGGCGCTGCGTTTCACCGATGCCGATGTCACATTCATGCAGAACATGATTGTCCACCACCGGCAGGCACTGGATATGTCCGTGCTTGTGGAGGAGCGCACGCAGCGCGATTCGGTGCGGGACCTGGCGCAGCGTATTGCCCTGTCGCAGGAGGATGAAATCGAGCTGATGGAATCCTGGTTGCGCGAACGCAACCTGCCTGTCGAATCCGATACGGCCCACCATGATCATGACTTGATGGCGGGCATGATCACGGATGATGAAATGGAAGAGCTGGCCGCCGCTGATGGCGCCGAGTTTGACACCCTGTTTCTGGAATTGATGATCAAGCACCACCAGGGTGCCGTCACCATGGTCGAGGAGCTGCTGGGCAGTTACGGCTCGGCCCAGGATTCCCTGCTGTTCGAATTCACGTCCGAAGTCACCGCCGACCAGACAGCGGAGATCGAGCGCATGACCGGCATGCTGGCCGGATTCTCCCCCGATCCACGTGTGAATCTGGCTGCCGGTTTCCGCGATGCCGGCGAGGCCTCGCTGAATATGGAGCTGTTGGCGGCCCTGCCAAAACCGGAAGGTTTCTATGATCCGGAAAATCCGGC
>PWQG01000271.1 GCA_003556835.1 Gammaproteobacteria bacterium | reverse complement strand
CGGGTAACAACTCGGCGGCCAGTGTCGGCAAGGCCAGCTCCGTGTCTTCCTGTACATCGAAATCGGCCAGCTCGGGCAGAATCAGCCGCGACATCAGTCCCACTGTCATGGCCAGGCTGTAGAACACGGCAAACCAACTGTAGTAGTACATACGCGCCCGGAACATGCTCTTTTCGCTGTCCAGGGACATGAAACGCACCATGACCTGCGGCTGCCCGATGACCCCGACCCCTGCCATCAGCCAACCCAGGACGAACAGGGCCGGACCCAGCGGACCGAAGGCAAGATCCGGAGCGAACCAGTTCATATAGGTATCGGAGACACCGTTCAGCGCCTGCCAGCTCGCCTGTATTCCCCCGATATCGGAAATTGTGATCCATACCATGATGGCCATGCCCGTCAACATCACCACGGACTGCGCCGCATCCGTCCAGACCGAAGCCCGCAGACCACCCGAGAAGCAGTAGAACAGCACCATCACCGCACCGATGATGGCCCCGAGGCCCGGCTGCCAACCAAACAGCACCTCCAGCGCCTTGCTGCCGGCGTTGAGCTGGGCGGCCGCATAAATGCCGAGGAAGACCACCGCAAGTAGCGCCCCGACAACCCGCACACCAATCTGATTCTGCCCGTACCAGTTACCCAGCAGGGTGGGATAGGTCAGGGAATCGAATTTTTCCGTTACCCGGCGCAAGCGCCGATGCACCACCAGTGAAATCAGGAAGTCACCCACAATCCAGCCCACCATAAGCCAGACGGCCGTGAGACCGGCGGCATAGGTGAAACCGATCACACCAATGAACATATAACCACTGTTGTTGGTGGCCACCGCGGACAGCCCCGCCAGAGAGGGTGGCAGGGAGCGTCCGGCCAGCAGATAGTCCTCGCTCTGCTTTTTACGTACCAGCACCGAGGAAAAACCGATCAGCAGAAAGATCAACATGAAGAACAGGAATGCACCCTGAACCATCATCCACTCTCCCGTTTCCGTTGGTTTGACTTGACCTTACCAGCCCCGGACCGCTTGAGACAGTCCGACTGTTCCAGATGATGCCCGGACCCTGCCCAGGTGCCTGACTCCGGGCAGTGCATACGGTATACTCCGCGGTTTCCCGACCTTCAATAAAACAGCGGTACACATGGACAAGACTTACCAGCCCCAAAAGATAGAAGACCATTGGTACAGGACCTGGGAAGAGAACGGCCATTTTGCGCCGTCCGGCCAGGGTGAAGCCTTCAGCATCGTGATTCCTCCACCGAATGTGACCGGCCGCCTGCACATGGGCCACGGCTTCCAGAATGCCATCATGGACGCTCTGATCCGCTACCACCGTATGCAGGGCCGCAACACACTGTGGCAGGTGGGCACCGATCACGCCGGCATTGCCACGCAGATGGTGGTCGAACGGCAACTGGAGCAGCAGGGTCTGAACCGCAAGGAGATCGGTCGCGAGGCCTTCACCGAAAAGGTCTGGGAGTGGAAGCAGCACTCCGGCAACACCATCACTCAACAGATCCGCCGTCTGGGTGGCTCCATCGACTGGTCGCGCGAGCGCTTCACCATGGACGAAGGTCTGTCGAAAGTGGTCGAGGAAGTCTTTGTCCGCCTCCATGATGAAGGCATGATCTACCGCGGCAACCGCCTGGTGAACTGGGACCCGCAACTGCACACGGCGGTTTCGGACCTGGAAGTGCTCGCTGAAGAGGAAGATGGGCACTTCTGGCATTTCCGTTACCCACTGGCCGATGGCGCCACCACGGCTGATGGCGAAACATACATCAGCATTGCCACCACGCGTCCCGAGACATTGCTCGGCGATACGGCCGTGGCCGTGCACCCCGAAGACCCCCGCTTCGAGTCATTGATCGGCAAATTCGTCGACCTGCCCCTCTGTGACCGACGCATCCCGATTGTCGCGGATGAATACGTCGATCCTGAATTCGGCACCGGATGTGTGAAGATCACGCCGGCACATGACTTCAATGACTACGAAGTCGGCAAGCGCCACGACCTGGAAATGATCAACATCCTCACCGAGGATGCCGCCATCAATGACAATGCACCGGAGCGCTACCGGGGCCTGGACCGCTTCGATGCCCGCCGCAAGGTGGTCGAGGATATGGACGCGGCCGGCCTGCTGACCAAAGTCGAGGACCACAAGCTCAAGGTGCCTCGCGGGGATCGATCGGGCAGCGTGATCGAACCCTACCTGACCAATCAGTGGTACGTGGCGGTCGAGAAACTGGCCGGACCCGCCATCGCGGCGGTCGAGAACGGCGACATCGAATTCGTGCCGAAGAACTGGGAAAACACCTATTTTGCCTGGATGCGCGACCTGCAGGACTGGTGCATCAGCCGCCAGCTCTGGTGGGGGCACCGGATTCCGGCCTGGTATGACAACGACGGCAACATCTATGTGGGCCGCAACGAAGCCGAAGTGCGCAAGAAATATGATCTGGCACCTGAACTGGCGCTGGAACAGGATGAGGATGTACTCGACACCTGGTTCTCATCCGCGCTGTGGACTTTCTCCACGCTTGGCTGGCTGGAAGATGACGAGGCATTCCGCACCTTCCATCCGACCAATGTACTGGTCACCGGCTTCGACATCATTTTCTTCTGGGTGGCCCGGATGATCATGATGACCCTGAAGTTCACCGGCGAGGTTCCCTTCCGCAAGGTCTATATCCATGGCCTGATCCGCGACAGCGAAGGCCAGAAAATGTCCAAGTCCAAGGGCAATGTGCTCGATCCGATCGACCTGATCGACGGCATCGGCCTGGATGACCTGATTGCCAAGCGCACCGAAGGCCTGATGCAGCCGCGCCTGCAGAAACAGATCGAGAAGATGACCCGCAAGGCCTATCCCGACGGCATTGTCGGCCATGGCACTGACGCCCTGCGCTACACCTTCTACTCACTGGCATCTACCGGGCGCGATGTGAAGTTCGACATGGGCCGCATGGAAGGCTTTCGCAATTTCTGCAACAAGATCTGGAATGCCTCGCGTTATGTGTTGATGAACACCGAAGAGAAAGGCATCCGCTTCAGCGCGGAGGATCATGCCGCCCTGCAGCAAGCCGAACTCAGCACGGCCGATCGCTGGATCCAGTCGCGCCTGCAGCGCACGGTGAACCGGGTGCACGAACATATGGCCCACTACCGCTTCGACCTGATCTCGCAGGACATCTATGAATTCATCTGGAACGAGTACTGCGACTGGTATGTGGAGCTGTCCAAACCACTGCTCTGGAACGCCGACGAGGAGCCGGGCAAGGCACGAGCCGCTCGCCTGACCCTGCTCAGTGTGCTGGAATCGAGCCTGCGCATGACCCATCCGTTGATGCCCTTCATCACCGAAGAGATCTGGCAACGTGTGGCGCCCCTGCTTGGTATCGAAGGCGATACCATCATGCTGCAGGCCTATCCGCAAGCCGGCGAAGCAATGATCGATGAAGCCGCGGAAGCCGACATCGACTGGGTCAAGGGCGTGATCGAAGGCATCCGCAACATCCGGGGCGAGATGAATATACCACCCGGAAAGGCATTCCCTGCCCTGCTGCGGGGCGACGCCAAGGATCAGCAACGTCTGGACGCCAATCGGCAATACCTGATGAAGCTGGCCAAGCTGTCCCAGCTCGACTGGCTGGATCCGGGCAGCGAAGTGCCCGTCAGCGCCACTCAGTTGTATGGGGAAATGGAGATACTGGTACCGCTGGCCGACCTGATCGACAAGGACGCCGAGATCACGAGACTGGAGAAGGAAATCGCCAAGCTGGACAAGAATCTGCAGGCCATCAATGGCAAGCTGTCCAACAGCAAGTTCGTTGACAATGCACCGGCAGAGATTGTTGCCACGGAGCGTCAGCGCCTGCAGGATACGGAAAAATCAGCTGTAGCACTGCGCGAAAAGCTCGACGCCATCCGCGCGATTTAAGGAAACTCAGCCCAGCGACTCTCTGCCTGGGTAGCCCCTCAGTAGTTGAAGCGGATGCCCAGGGACAGGGCATCCAGCTCGTAATCCGAGCCGTCCATCATCTTCGACCATTCCAGCCGGACCGTGGTGCTGTAGGTAATATCGAATGTGGCTCCGATACCATAGGAAAGCCCGTTGTTCGAGGTCTTCTGTGACTGCCCCTCGAAACTGAACTTGACTTCACTGTAGGTATAACCGAGCTGACCATACAACTCGAACATATCAGACAGGGGCCAATGACCGGTGCCATGGAATCCGTAGTAGTTGTTCACCTCGAAACCGAAACGGCTGTCATTAGCAAGGAAAACAATGTCGTCATCGGACAGGTTCATGCCGATACGCGCTTCCGTGCCAAAGTGTCGCGTGAGGCGGGTACCCACATTGAGCCCGACGGTATTGGGTTTGGGAGAAGAGAATCCGGGGCTGTCAAATTCCACCTCCGACACGTCCAGACCGACATACACCCCGGCCAGCTGTGCCTGAGCCGGTCCACCGGCCATAAACAGGGCCATGCTGAGGGCAAACACTGAAAGCAGGCCACGACCACTCGGATATTGACGCATGAAGGTTACTCCCCGGAAAGTTGAACACTCAAGATGCCACCGCACCCTGACAATTTCAATACGTTTCGAGAAAGCGCATCAGGAACGCAACGCGAAGGAATGGCGGATGTGATAACGCGGACCATCAACTCCTGTGCGCGACTCAAAGAGATGAACATGGCGAACCTGGACCCGCCCCCAATACTGCTTGCAATGCTGTGCCTGCCAGTTGTCCGCAAAGGTACTGGCCCGCTCGCGGAATCGCGCCAATGTCAGGTGCGGACGCAGAGAACGGGTGTCTACCGGCCAGCCAGCTTCGCGCACATGACCCGGCAAGGTGAGCGCGTGCCGCATCACAGCGTCGGGAAGATGGGCTCCGATCCAGAGACAGCGCGCAAAGCGACCGCTTCCCTGCAAGGTCATATCAAAGGCCGGTATCGACTCGGCAACGGGTTGCACGTGCTCTACCAGGCCGGACAGATCATCCGCTTGCAAAGCGCCGATAAACATCAGCGTCACGTGCAGGTTGCTTTCCCGAACCGCACGCAAGCTGCCCTCTTGTGCTATCGTACTGGCCCGCAGGGTCTGCAGTGCCTTGCGCACGGGAGCCAGCGGTGGGCAGGCGATGCCAAGGAAAAGTCGCAGTCGTTTCATACGCCGTTGTTCCATCGTCTCTTGCACCCTGCTCTATACGCGAAATAAATACTTGACTCCGCCCGCAAACGGCGTAGACTCGAAGTCAGCCAGAATACCGGCTATGAATAGATCTGCACTACGAAGTCCGCATTTAGACCCTCGTCCTGTTTTTCCTATTTGTAATCGATTTCTCAAGCTGACCGGATCCCGTCCGGCGCCGTCATTCGGCTGCCTGATTGGAATCCACACGACATTATTTAAAGTACAGTAAAGGTAATAGCAATGAGCAATACAGTAACAGGCCAGGTCAAGTTTTTTAACGAATCAAAAGGCTTCGGCTTCATCGAACAGAGCGGCGGTCCCGACGTGTTTGTTCACTACAGCGCCATCCAGTCCAGTGGTTTCAAGACCCTGGCCGAAGGCCAACAGGTAGAGTTCACCGTCAGCCAGGGCCAGAAAGGCCCCCAGGCAGAGAACGTAGTAGCACTGTAAAGTGCCACAACGTTGCGACCACCTGTGCTCCGGTGTGAACCGCTAGCACAGGCTCCGCGTAAGAAAAAGCAGGCACCCTGAACGGTTGCCTGCTTTTTTTTTGCCTGGACCCTGCCGTTCAGGCAAGATTGAAAGAGTCGAATGGCTCGCGGGGGTCTGCTTTGGTTGCAGGCTCCGAAATCAATCAACAAGCAATTTCTGCATGGAGAGTCTTCAATGTCCCGCACAGCAAAAGACCGACCCCGAACTGTCACCGCTGCCGCGCGTGCAGCATCCCCCGGCAACACCCGCCTGAAACTGACACTGGCACTGCTGCTGGTATTGGGGCTGATCACCGGACTCCAGCAACAGGCCCGGGCGGAGGTGTTCGAGTCCGAACATCACAGCTTCCGCATTGTCACGGTGGTTGATGGCCTCGAGCACCCGTGGGGCATGACCTTCCTGCCCAATGGCGACATGCTGGTCACCGAGCGACCCGGCCGCTTGCGCCTGGTCCAGGATGGTCAACTGGTTGACGAGCCTCTTGGTGGCGTACCAGAGGTCCGCACGGGAGGCCAGGGCGGATTGCTGGATGTCGCGTTGCATCCGGAGTTCGAGAATAACCGCCTGGTCTATCTCAGTTATGCCAAGCCCAATGCCGACGATTCCGAGGGCACAACCGCCGTAGCTCGCGGTCGCCTGGAAGGACATGCACTGCATGATGTGGAGGTGATCTTCGAAGCCGAAGCCTGGACCTCCGGACGTGGCCACCACGGCTCGCGCCTGGCTTTCGACCATGATGGCTACCTGTTCGCCACGATCGGCGACCGACAAGCCTCCCCCATGGGCGACGTGGAAGCCCACCCATCACAGGACAATGGGAACCACTACGGCACGACGGTACGCCTTTACGATGATGGCCGAATTCCGGCTGACAATCCCTTTGTCGATGACCCGACAGTACTCGACAGCATCTGGAGTTATGGCCACCGCAACCAGCAGGGCATGGCGGTGCATCCGCAAACCGGTGCCCTGTGGCAGAATGAACATGGGCCGGCCGGCGGTGACGAGCTGAACCTGATCAAGCCCGGTCTCAATTATGGCTGGCCGGTCATCGGCTACGGCGTACAGTATCGAACCGCCGAGCAGATCCACGAGCACACACACCGTGACGGCATGGAACAGCCGGTGCACCACTGGACGCCATCCATCGCCACTTCCGGGCTGATGATCTATGACGGTGATCAGTTTCCAATG
>PWQG01000417.1 GCA_003556835.1 Gammaproteobacteria bacterium | reverse complement strand
TATGAAGCCCTGTCCAGCATCAATCAGGTCATTGTTGCCAGGTACGGCCGGCATGAGCTGTTCGAGCAGGTCTGCCGGATACTGGTGGAATCCGGTGCCCTCAGCCAGTCCTGGATCGCCTGGCATGACCCGGGGTTGAACCGGCTGTTACCGGCAGCCGCCTTCGGCCGGGCGGATGATTTTGTTCATGATTTTGAAATCAGGCTGGATGATCTTGACCATATGGTCGGGCAAAACGGTCGCACCTTCATTGAAGGGCAGCCACATATATGCAATGACATGGCGGCCGATCCGGAGGCCAATCCCTGGCGTCGGGGCGCGATGGAGCAGGGGTTTTGTGCCAGCGCCGTGTTTCCATTGCGCGAAGGGGGCAAAGTGCTGGGTACCCTGAACGTATACGCTGATACCACCGGATTTTTCCAGAGCAAGGAAATCACGCTGCTGAACCGGGTGGCCGATGACGTTTCACATGCCCTGGATGGCATGGTGGAAGAGCGCAATCGGCGCAAGGCCGAAGCGGCCCTGCGCGAGCTCAACCGGCGCCTTGAGCGGAAAGTGGCAGACCGGACCCGGGATCTCGAGGCCTCAACCCTGCAGGCGATGGCAGCGGACCGGCTGAAATCGGCCTTTCTGGCCACCATGTCGCATGAATTGCGTACACCGTTGAATTCGATCATCGGTTTTACCGGAATCGTGCTGCAGGGCCTGGCCGGTCCGCTTAACGATGAGCAGAAAAAACAGTTGGGCATGGTGCGCGGCAGTGCCCGTCATCTGTTGGCACTGATCAATGACGTGCTCGATCTGTCGAAGATCGAGGCCGGTGAATTCCTGGTGGATGCTGAATCTTTCAATCTGAGGGAGGCGCTGGAACAGGTTGTGGAAACGGTTACTCCGATGGCCAATGAAAAGGGGCTTTCCCTGAGCACGGAGCTTGAGCCTGGACTGGAACGGATGGAAAGTGACAAGCGCCGCGTGCAACAGATAGTCATCAATCTGCTTAGCAATGCGATCAAATTCACGGACAGGGGGGAAGTACGGCTTGAGGCGAAGTGCGTGGAAAAGGCCGGCGCGACAGAGGGGGCGAAGACAGAAGCCTTTGTCCGGCTGTCTGTTACCGATACCGGGGTCGGGATTCGGGAGGAGGATCTCAAGGGCCTGTTCCGCCCCTTCAACCAGTTGGATACCGGATTGACGCGGCAGCACGACGGCACCGGCCTGGGACTGGCCATCTGCGAGCGGCTGGCGGCACTGCTGGGTGGCAGCATCGCAGTGGAAAGTGAGTGGGGAAAGGGCAGCCGCTTCAGTGTGGATCTGCCGATTTTGCTGCCAGAAGAGTCGAGGAAAGAGAATCATGGCGCTTGATGTTCTGTTGATCGAGGATAATGCACAGAATCGTTATCTGTTGACATACCTGCTGGAGCAAAACGGCTATCGTGTGACGGTTGCTGCCGACGGTCCTGCGGGAATCGAGTTGGCCAGCGCGCAGCTGCCGGACCTGATTCTGTTGGACATCCAGTTGCCAACCATGCATGGCTATGACGTGGCCAGGGCGCTGCGCAAACTGAATGCCTTGCGTGCCACCCCCATCATTGCGGTGACCTCCTATGCGATGCCCGGCGATCGGGAAAAGACCCTGGAAGCGGGTTGTGACGGTTATATCGAGAAGCCCATCGACCCCGAGACGTTCGTGCAGGAAGTCGAAGAGTTGTGCAATAGCGTGCGCGCAGATGGTGAAGCGTCATGACACGGATACTGGTGGTTGATGACAAGGAAGAAAACCGCTACTACCTTGAGGCCTTGCTGACCGGTCACGGGCATGATGTGGTTTTGGCCCGTCACGGCGCTGAAGCACTGACGATGGCCCGGCAGCAGCCGCCCGAGGTCATTGTTTCCGATCTGCTGATGCCGGTGATGGATGGTTATACACTGCTGCGTCACTGGAAGTCCGACGCACTCCTGCAGGGCATTCCTTTCGTGGTCTATACGGCCACTTATACCAAATCGGCGGATGAGAAGCTCGCTTTCGATCTTGGCGCTGATGCCTTCATTCTCAAGCCGGCGGAGCCCGATGAGTTTATACAGCGCATCGGCGAAGTGCTGGAAAAACCTGTGTCGTCGGCTCCCAACCCGCCGCAGAGTGAGCGTGTCGACGAGACGGATGTCCTCCGGCATTACAGTGAGACCCTGATCCGCAAACTGGAGGAAAAGTCGTTGCAGCTGGAACAGAGCAATGATGCGTTGCAGGCGGATATCCAGCGCCGTGAAGCGGCTGAAACGGCCCTGCGCCAGAGTGAAGAGAGGTTCCGCCTGCTGGCCCGGGCGACCAATGATGCCGTGTGGGATTGGGATGTGATTGCTGACACACGTTGGTGGGGCGCCGGTTTTGCCGATCTGTTCGGTTATGCACATGGCCAGATGGCATCGGACAAGCACTCCTGGGCTGAACTCATACACCCGGAGGACCGTGAGGGGGTTCTCGATGCCCTGCAATATACTCTGGACAATGGTGCGGAAACCTGGAGTGCCGAATATCGGTTCCAGCGGGCCGATGGTGGCTGGGCGGATGTGGAGGATCGCGGTTTTCTATTGCGTGATGAAGGCGGCCGGGCTACACGCATGGTGGGTGGGCTGTCGGATGTCAGTGAACGCAAGGCCTTTGAGGCGCGGGCTCACAAGTCCCGGCGTCTTGAAGCCCTGGGGCAGCTCACAGGCGGCGTGGCCCATGATTTCAACAATCTGCTGACGGTGGTGCTGGGTAATGCGGAAACCCTGGTGGAGCAATTGCGGGAACACCCCCGCCTGCGGGATCTGGCCCACATGATCGTGGAAGCGGCGGAGCGGGGAGCCGATCTGACGCGGCGCCTGTTGGCGTTCGCGCGCAAGCAGACCCTGGAACCACGTCCGGTCGATCTCAATCAACTGGTTGAGGATCTCGATCCGCTGCTTCGACGCGTATTGAGCGGGGCGATTGAAGTGCAGTATCAGCGGAAGCCCGACCTTCCGGCAGCCCTGGTCGACCCGGGGCAATTGGAGCATGTGCTGCTCAATCTTTGTCTCAATGCCCGTGACGCCATGCCCGATGGTGGTTCGCTCTGTATCACCACCGGAGTCAGGCAATTGGAGTTGGATAATATGCCATCCGGCGCCAGCCTGACGCCGGGCCATTATGTCTACGTGGCCGTGAGTGATACTGGCAACGGAATCGAAGAGCAGTTTCTCGAGCGTATCTTCGAGCCCTTCTTCACCACCAAGGAGGAGGGGAAGGGCACCGGGCTGGGCCTGGCCATGGTCTACGGCTTTGCAAAACAGTCCGCCGGCCATGTGCAGCTGGAAACCGAGGTAGGCAAGGGCAGTTGCTTCACGGTGTATCTTCCGGTTGCCAATGAAGCCCGGCCCTCGACTTCGCGACCGGAAGCGGAGTCTTTTCTGTCTCCCGGGCGGGCCACCGTGTTACTCGTCGAAGACGACAATCATGTACGGGACTATGCCAGGCAACAACTGCAGTCGCTGGGCTACACCGTGCATACCAGTGAATCCGCCCGTCAGGCCCTAGAATTACTTGATGACGAGATACCCGTCGATCTGTTGTTCAGTGATGTTGTGATGCCCGGGATGAGCGGTTATGAGCTGGCTGCCAGGGTAAGGGAACTCCGCCCTGGCATCCGCCTGTTGCTGACCTCAGGCTATCCGGGAGCGGCCGCCCGAACCGGAGATCCGGAAATTCCGTTGCTGAAAAAGCCCTATCGCAGGGAAGATCTGGCCCGGGCGTTAAAAGAGGTACTCGGTCCTGCGGCATCGTAACGCCCGGACAGATTATAGGCGGAATGCGTCCGGCACCGTGGTCAGATCAATACCCCACAGCGCGGGCACCAGGAAGTAGATCATCAGCACGATCATCACCACCGCAATCAGGTTCATCAGGAAGCCGGTTCGCACCATGTCGAGGATGGTGAGCTTGTTGGTGGCAAAGATGATGGCATTCGGTGGTGTGCCCACCGGCAGCATGAAGGCGCAGTTGGCGGCCATGGCACAGGGGATCATCAGGGCGAAGGGATGAATGTTCAGGGCCAGGGCCAGGGCCGCGACCACGGGCAGGATCATGGTGGCCGTGGCCGTGTTCGAGGTGATCTCGGTCAGGAACAGGATCAGCAGGGTGGCGCAACTGACAATGATGATCAGGTGCATGCCCTCGAGCACGGTAAGTTGGGTGCCGATCCACTCGGACAAGCCGGTTTCCCGAAAACCCGACGCAATGGCCAGGCCGCCACCAAAGAGCAGCAGGATGCCCCAGGGGATCTTCACAGCGTCATTCCAGTCCAGCACACGTGGTGCCTGACGGCTCGAGGCCGGCATGATGAACAGGATCACGGCGGCAAACACGGCAATCATGCCATCGCGGATTTCCGGCAGGAGATCGGCCCAGATGAAGCCGCGGGTGATCCACATGAAGGCGGCGAAGGCAAAGACCGAGGCCACCACCTTTTCCTCGAAGGATGTGCGGCCCAGGGCGTCGCGCTCCTTGCGGATCAGTTCGCGGCCACCGGGCAGCTCATGGATACGCATGCGGAAGGCAAAGCGGCCCAGGTAGACCCAGGCGATACCGAGTAGCAGAATGACCACGGGGACCCCGATCATCATCCAGCCGGCAAAGGTGATTTCCACACCAAACAGCTCCCGCGCCTGGGCGGCAAGAATGATATTGGGGGGTGTGCCGATCAGGGTACCGATACCGCCGATGGTGCCGGCATACCCGACGCCGAAGATCAGGGATTTCTCGAACACCGGGAGGTCACGCTCTTCCGGTGTGCCCTTAAGCGCCGAAGCGACCTGGGCAGTGATGGCCAGGGCCATGGGCACCATCATCATGACCGATGCGGTATTGGAGACCCACATCGAGAGAAAGGCCGTGGCCAGCATGAATCCGAGCAGGATACGCTGGGTGCTCGTGCCGACAAAGGCAATGATGGCCAGGGCCATGCGCTTGTGCAGGTTCCACTTTTCCATGGCGGTGGCAATGAAAAAGCCGCCCAGGAACAGGAAGATGATGTCGTCCCCATAGGAGGAGGTGACGGTGGCGCTGTCCAGGGCGCCGGTCAGTGGCAAAAGCACAATCGGCAGCAGGGAAGTGGCCGGAATCGGTACCGCTTCGGTGATCCACCAGCAGGCGATCCACAGGGTGGTGGCAAGCACCGCGCGGCCTTCAAAGCTCAACCCTTCGGGATCGAAGAACAGCAGGGTGACAGCAAACAGGAAGGGCCCAAGGGCGAGGCCGACCGATTGTGCTGTGGAATAGGATTGACTGGTATTGCGTTCTTTTGAGTTATTCTGGCCGGTGCTCTCCACGGTAATCCTGCATGCCCCTGTGTTGTGATTGCTGTTTTGGCGTACAATGCCCGGCCCCGAGTATACAAACAGTGAAGGCCCATGCACAGCTTGTCCTTAGCCCGTCTGCGCCACGCGCGGGGCGAAGTCACCATCCCCGGCTCCAAGAGCCTCTCCAATCGTATCCTGCTGCTGGCGGCCCTGAGCCGGGGGCAGACTCACATCAGCAACCTGCTCGACAGTGATGACATCCGGCATATGCGCAATGCCCTGGAAGCGCTTGGGGTGCCCCTTCGGTTTGACCGTGATGCAGGGGTCTGTGAGCTTGAAGGCCTGGGCGGTCCCCTGGCCAAAGGACAAGTGGAAACCCTGTTCCTGGGCAATGCCGGCACGGCCATGCGCCCCCTGGTCGCTGCCCTGTGTATCGGGACAGGTGAGTTCACGATGACTGGTGAGCCGCGCATGTACGAGCGGCCCATCGCCGACCTGATCGATGCCCTGCGCCCACTCGGTGCCGAAGTGGAGTACCTGGGTACCGAAGGCTATCCACCCCTGCGTGTGCGAGCCGGCCACCTGCGCGGAGGGCGCGTTTCCATCGATGGACGCATTTCCAGCCAATTCCTGACGGCCCTGCTCATGGCCGCGCCCCTGATTGGCGAGCCCGTGGAGATCGAGGTGGAAGGCGAACTGGTTTCCAGGCCCTACATTGATATCACCCTGGACGTCATGCAGCGTTTCGGCGTTCATGTGGAGAACGAGCAGTTCCGTCGCTTCACCGTTGCCGCCGGGCAGGAATATGTCAGTCCCGGCTCCATTGTGGTGGAAGGCGATGCGTCCAGTGCAAGTTACTTCCTGGCCGCCGGCGCCATTGGTGGTGGACCGGTGCGGGTCCATGGTACGGGTTCCGCCTCGGTGCAGGGTGATGCGCGCTTTGCCGAGGTGCTGGAGAAGATGGGCGCCGAGGTGAAATGGTCGGATCACTGGATTGAAGTGTCGGCCCGGGGCCCCTTGCAGGCCGTGGATCTGGACCTGAATCATATTCCCGACGCGGCCATGACCATTGCCACCACTGCGCTGTTTGCCGAGGGCCGTACCTGCATCCGTAATGTGGCGAACTGGCGCGTCAAGGAAACCGACCGCCTGCATGCGATGGCCACCGAACTGCGCAAGCTGGGCGCGGAGGTCGAGGAAGGCGAGGATCATATCTGTATCACACCTCCAACCGAGTGGCGCAGTGCTGCCATCGACACTTATGACGATCATCGTATTGCCATGTGTTTTTCTTTGGCTGCTTTCGGCGACTCGGATATCACCATCAATGAGCCGGAGTGCACGGCGAAGACCTTCCCGGACTACTTTGAGCGTTTCGAAAGTATTGTGTCGACCTGACGCGGTTTCTGTCGCCTGACTGATCTGGCATCGGTCCTGTCCCGTAAGCATTGAAGTCCCGGTGTGTGATGTGCTATCACCAGCCTCCATTTCTCACTATTACGGCGGTCCATTGTGAAAATTTTCCAAGTTATTCGTGCTGTTTTCCTGGCACTGGTGCTGTCCCCGCTTGCT
>PWQG01000466.1 GCA_003556835.1 Gammaproteobacteria bacterium | reverse complement strand
GTCAATCTCAGCCTGGGCAGCAATGTCGATCCGCGCCAGCATGTCGCGGCAGCGCTGGATGCCCTGCAGTCAGAATTTGGCGCGCTGGAGATTTCGCGGATCTACGAGAGTTAGGCGGTGGGTTTTGATGGCGACAATTTCCTCAACCTGGTGGTCCGTGCCCGAACCGACCTGAGCCTGCAAGAACTGGCCGACTGGCTCAAACGCCTGGAGCAGGACAATGGACGCCGGCGTTCCCAGGCCGGTTTCAGTTCCCGTACCCTGGATATTGATGTGCTCACCTATGACGACTATCAGGGCTATCATGCCGGCATGCAACTGCCACGCCCGGAAATCACCCAGAATGCCTTTGTGCTCTGGCCGCTGAGCGAGGTCGACGGGCAGCGCCGCGATCCGCACAGCGGCATGACCTATGCGCAGTTGTGGCAGGCCTATGACCGTCAGCGCCAGAAACTCTGGCCCATCGACTTTCACTGGCAGGGCCGACGCATTTCGCACGCCGGCTGACACTGCACAGTTCCCGTCAATTGCTCTTGAACGGATCCTTTTCGGGGCCATCCACGTCCGCTGTCGGGGTCGCCGCGGCCGCCTTGGCCGTGAGCACTTCTTCCGGCTCGGCATCCACCTTTAAGACACGTGGGCCGACAACCACCAGAATGGTGGCAATGGCTGTCAGCAGGCCGATCCAGGGATCGAACAGGGCAAAGGCCATGGCCGAGAGCATCATGGCACCGCGCTCGGTGGTGTCCGTGACCTGGGTCAGGGCCAGTGTGGCCAGGGCGAAGCCCGTCAGCAGCAGCGTGACCGCCAGGGCGATGGGCAGCAACGGCTGCAGCAGGGTCACGATGGGCAGCACGATGAACAGCACCGGGAAGCCGTAGACATAGTAGGCCGAGATGCCGTCATAGATGGAGTCCATCTTGTCGCGCCCGGTGACCCAGCGCTTGATCACGATCACCTGGATACCGGTCCACAGCACCCCCTGGGTGCCGAAGAACGGCGCGAATATGCCCATGATGGCGTTGCGGATGCCGGTGGCCATGTGAGCGCGGTCGTTGTTGACGTCCAGCTTCTCGTCCTCGCGCATGGAGTCGGCGTTCTTGAGCATGGCATCACCGGTCACCACATCACCGAAGAAGAGGATGTAGGTGATGAAGGCCAGCGGCAGGGCGGCGATGTACATGTCCAGGCTGGGCCAGCCGATGTAGAAGGGCGACGCCTTCTCCCACATGGCCACCGCGTGAGTGGGCACATCCAGCAGTCCCCAGCGGATGTTCCATTGCATCTCGCCGGTCAGCCAGCCGACCAGGCCGGCCACAATGAAGGCCGGCAGCAGGCCCAGGCCGGCCACCTTGGCCAGGAAGGGCACATTGGCCGCCACACGCTGGAAGGGCTTGGAGAAGGCAAAGAACATGCAGAGGGCCAGCGCGGAGATGGCGGCAATCGGAGCCACGGCAAGGGCCTCGGTCGAGCCCTCACTCAGGTCGAAAATGCGCAGGAAGGCGGCCACGGCGGCCCCGAGGATGATCGAGCCCTTCAGCACATTGGGTATCACCCTGATGAGCTTGCCACCGAGTCCCGTGGCCCCCAGGAATATGAGCAATGCCGCGAAATTGAGCGATAGTGCCGTCATCATCTGGAAACGTTCTTCGTAACTGGTGCCGGGCACCAGCGCAAAGGCGAAGATCAGTGGCAGTGCCGGGGTCAGCCAGCCCGGCGCATACGGGTCGCCGAAGAAGAACCAGCCCGAGGCGATCAGCATGGTGTGAATCATGGCCATGGTGACGGCTTCATCGAAGCTCAGTCCCAGGGAAGCGGTCATCACCGGTACCAGGGCCAGGCCGGTGGCACCGGCCACACAGATGCCCTGCAGCAATTCGGGTAAAGCAAGTTTCATGTGGATGAAGGGAATGCGGAGGACGAAAGGGCCCCATTTGATGCCGGGCTGCACGGCTCCATGTTCTCGCTTGGATAGCATAGTGGCAGTTCTCTTCTTGATTGTTATTGGATGGGCGTGCTCCGCATAGTAGCCGAGTCCTTCGGCCCGGAAAAGTCGTTTTGACGAATTCTCACGCACTTGATCGAGCGGGGTATCGGGCAGTGATGGGGAATATTCAGCCCAGTGATCGGCCACCATCCACGCGGATGGTCTGCCCGCTGACATAGAGGGCGTCGGTGGCCAGGAAGCTCACACAGGCGGCAATGTCTTCCGGGCTGCCCAGGCGGCCCAGGGGGATGCCGTCGAGGATGTGTTGCTGCGCTTCGGCGTGCTCCTGAGGGTCCTCCAGGTGCTCGGGCCAGAGGATGGCGCCGGGTGCCACGGCATTGACCCGTACCCGGGGCGCCAATTCGCGGGCGAGGGAGCGGGTCATGCTCTCCAGCGCCGATTTGGCCATGGTGTAGATGCCGAATCCTGCCATGCCGCGCCGGGCATTGATGTCGACCAGGTTGATGATGCTGCCCTGCTGGGCGCGCAGGCTGTCGGCCAGGGCCTGGCAGAGGAACCAGGCTGCGCGGGCATTGCTGTCGAACAGCTCGTCCCAGTCCGGGTGGCTGGATTCGTCCAGTGGGGTCGGGTAGAAGCTGCTGGCATTGTTGACCAGCAGGTCGATCTGCCCGTGGGCCTGCAGGGCCTGCCTGGCCAGTGTCGTGACCGCCTCGCGATCGGTCAGGTCAGCGCGCAGGCCGGCGGCCGAATCGGGGCGCCGGGCATTGAGTTCCGCGCACAGTTCCCTGGCCTCGTCAGCGGAGCTGTGGTAGTGGACCAGCACCCGGTAACCGGCCTGGTGCAGACGCCGGGTGATGGCTGCGCCGATGCGGCGGGCACCACCAGTGATCAGGGCGACCGGGGCAGGCTTGTCGGAGCGGCTCTGTGTCATTGTTGTTTTTGCTCCTCTTGTTCCTGCTGCTCCTGCTGCCATTGCTTCAGGGCACGGCGCCGGGCGTTTTCGATGGCCTGGCGGATCTGGTCACCGTCGGCGCGGCCGCGTTCCTGCACGCTGCGGGCCACTTCAGCGCTGTCCACGGCATTGGCGGCGGCGAAGGCGCCCCGCAGGTAGTCGGCCTGTGGATAGGCCCGTTCCTCCAGCCCCGTGCGGCCCCGGGCATCAGCCTCGCAGACCAGGATGAAATTCTCCAGGCGTTGCGGGCGACGGAAGGCGTCGACCTGTTCCAGCAGCCGCAGCAGCGTGGCCGCCCGCAGGGATTGCACCTGATGGCATTGTGTGTGGTACATGGCGCTGACCTGGGCCAGCTCCCGGGTCGAACGGGGTGTGCGCAGGCGCTGGCAAAGCGCTGGCACCAGGTCCGCGCTGCGTTTTTCATGGGCGATGTGCCGGGGCCACTCCTGTGGATCGGTCAGGCCCTTGCCGATGTCGTGCACCAGGGCGGCAAAACGCACATCGATGTCCGGGCTGAGCCGGGCGGCCTGGTCCACGCACTGCAGGGCATGCTCCCCGGTATCGATCTCCGGGTGCCACTGTTCGGGCTGGGGTACACCAAACAGCCGGTCGACTTCCGGCAGTATGGCGGCGAGGGCATTGCAGTCGCGCAGCACACGGAAAAACACCGATGGCCGCTCTTCGCCCAGGGCTGACTGCAGTTCCTGCCAGCAGCGTTCGGGTACCAGGTGGTCGAGTTCGCCGCTGTCGGAAATTTCCCGCATCAGCGCCAGGGTTTCGGGGGCCACCCGGAAGCCGCGATCCGAATAACGCGCAGCAAAACGGGCCACCCGCAGCACCCGCAATGGATCCTCGACAAAGGCGGGAGAGACATGGCGCAGCAGGCCCTGTTCCAGGTCATCAAGCCCCCCATAGGGATCGATCACCTGGCCGTCGGCATCTTCGGCCATGGCATTGATGGTCAGGTCGCGGCGCTGCAGGTCTTCTTCCAGGGTCACGGATGGGTCGGCATTGACGGCAAACCCGCGATAGCCCGGCGCGGTCTTGCGTTCGGTGCGGGCCAGGGCGTATTCCTCCCCGGTTTCGGGATGCAGGAATACGGGAAAGTCGCGGCCGACGTCGCGAAAGCCGGCGGCTTCCATCTCGGCCTGGGTGGCACCAACCACAACCCAGTCACGGTCGACATTGTCCAGGCCCAGCAGGCGGTCGCGAACGGCACCGCCCACCAGATAGGTTTTCATGCGGGATTTGGTCATGCAGGACAGTCTAGCAGAATCAGACGCAGAACAGCCGGGCATCTTCCAGGCGCATGACAGTCAGTTCCCGGCCCCAGGAGCAGCCCGTGTCGAGGGCGTGAACGCCGGGTCGGCCGGTACGACCTTCCAGGGCGGCCCAGTGACCGAACAGGATCTCGGTGTCCGGTGTCAATTGCTCGAACTTGTACCAGGGGGCGAATCCCTCGGGCGGATTGTCGACCCGGCCCTTGACGGTCAGGTTGAGTGTGCCGTCGGCGCGGCAGAAGCGCATGCGGGTGAGATAGTTGACGATCATACGCAGGCGCTCCATGCCTTCCAGGTCATCATCCCAGCAGTCCGGCTTATTGCCGTACATATGCTTCAGGAAGTGGCGGTGCCTGGGGCCTTGCAGAACCTGTTCGACTTCGGCCGCCAGTTCCAGGGTGCGATTGCGGCTCCACTGCGGCGGTACCCCGGCATGTACCATCAGGTAATCCCGGCGCCGCCCATTGGTTTTCACCCGTTGATGGTAGGCCAGCGGCAGTTGCTGTACCCAATGCGCCAGTTCGTCGCAGTCGGGCGCCGCCAGTACCTGGTCCAGGGTATGTTTGCCGGTCTGTGGCGCGCAGCCGTGGTACAGGGCAAGGAAGTGCAGGTCATGATTGCCCAGTACGGCGGTGACGGCAGGGCCCAGGTCGCGCAGAAACCGCAGGGTGTCCAGCGATTCGGGCCCGCGATTGATCAGGTCGCCGACGCACCACAGCTCGTCCTGGGTCGGCGAGAAATTCACGGAGTCGAGCAGTTTGCGCAAGGGACGATAGCAACCCTGGATGTCGCCTATGGCATAGATCGACATCCGGCTCAGTGCACCCGGTTTGGGCGGGCCAGCAGAAAGGCCGGAATCTCGGCGGCGAATGTTTCGCCGTCCGGACGCTCCATCTCATAGCTGCCCTGCATGGTACCGAATTCGGTGGCCAGCACGGCGCCGCTGGAGTAGACAAAGCGCTGGCCGGGCTTGATCAGTGGCTGCAGGCCGACCACACCGGAGCCGCGCACTTCCTCCACATGTTCATTGTCATCGGTGATGATCCAGTGGCGGGACAGCAGTTTCACCGCTTCATCGCTACGGTTCTCGATGCCGATGGTGTAGGCAAAGGCGTAGCGGTCCACTTCGGGATCGGAATGTTCTTCCAGATACCGGGTGCTGACGGAAATATCGATGATTCCGGTTTCGGGCACACTGTCATTCATGCTCCTGGCTCCTGTGAAGACTGAACACATTGCTGATACGCACATAGTCCGCGACACTCAGCGTCTCGGGGCGCAGACTGGTGTCGACCGGTAATTCCTGCACACCCGTCTCTTTCATGAGGGGGCGCAGGCCGTTTTTCAAGGTCTTGCGCCGCGCGGAAAAGGCTTCGCGCACCACCCGTTGCAGCATCTGGTGATCCTCTGCCGGATGGGGCAGGCTGGCGTGCGGGACGAGCTGTACCATGGCGGATGTGACTTTGGGGGCCGGATGGAAGGCGCCGGGCGGCACATCAAACAGGTGTTCGATCTGGCAATGGTACTGCGCCATGATGCCCAGTCGCCCGTAGTTTTTCTCACCCGGCACGGCGGCCAGTCGCTCCACCACTTCGCGTTGCAGCATGAAGAGCATGTCCTGGATGTGTTCACGCGCCTGCAACAGATGGAAGATGCAGGGGGTCGAGATGTTGTAGGGCAGGTTGCCGATCACGCGAAGCGGGGGCTCCCCCTCACTGCGCAGTGCCGCGATATCGGTTTTCAGGATGTCGCCCTGGATGAGGTGGAAGTTGCTCGCATGGTGGTGCTGGGCGTTCAGGTAACGCGCCAGGTCACGGTCGAGTTCCACCGCCTGCACCCGGGCGCCGCTGGCCAGCAGCAGTGAAGTCAGGGCACCCTGGCCGGGGCCGATTTCCAGCAGGGAATCTCCGGCTTGTGGATGCAGGGCCTCGACAATGCGGCGAATGATATGCGGATCCTGCAGGAAGTTCTGGCCGAATCGCTTGCGCGCGCGGTGCTGGAAACTGTCGCCGTTGGCCATCAGGCGGCACCTTGCGCCGTTGATTGCTGCCTTGCCATCAGGATTGCCGTTTCGATGGCGTAGAGCAGGCTGCCCGGATCGGCAATGCCTTGACCGGCGATGTCCAGCGCCGTGCCATGGTCCACCGATGTGCGGATGATGGGCAGCCCCAGAGTGATGTTGACGGCTTTGCCGAAACCCCGGTACTTGAGCACGGGCAGGCCCTGGTCGTGATACATGGCCAGAACGGCATCGCTGACATCCAGCACACGGGGTGTGAACAGGGTGTCGGCGGGCAGGGGGCCGTTCAACTGCATGCCCTGCTCACGCTTTTTTTCCAGCAGGGGAATGATGATGTCGAGTTCCTCGCGTCCCAGGTGACCGCTTTCGCCGGCATGCGGGTTGAGACCGCAGACCGCGATGCGGGGCTTTGTGATGCCAAAATCCTGGAGCAAGGCAGCGTGCAGGATATCGATGGTCTGTTCCAGGCTCTCGGGGCTGATGGCGTCGGGCACCTCCCGCAAAGGCAGGTGGGTGGTTGCCAGGGCCACCCGCAGGCCTTCGGTGGCCAGCATCATGACGGTGCGCTTCACGCCGCAGCGCTCGGCCAGGTATTCCGTGTGGCCGGAGAACGCAATGCCGGCCTCGTTGATGCTGGCCTTGTTGAGCGGGCCGGTGACCATGGCGTCGGCCTGGCCGTTGCGGCAAAGAGCCACCGCCTG
>PWQG01000235.1 GCA_003556835.1 Gammaproteobacteria bacterium | reverse complement strand
GTAAATGGAAAAGAGCGGCCACAATGCCCCCGGCAGCAGCCAGTTGCGAATAAGCCAGCGCGGCCAGCCATTCCGACCGTAAGCGCAATAGATTGCCGAGCACGGCCGCCAACGGCGCGAGTATCAAACCGGTGATGAAGGGCACACGAAACATGGGATCGAACAGCAATTCGGACACGACTACTCCAGGGTGATGCTGCGGTTGCACACAGCATCAAGGAACTGTGCTTCATGACTGACCACAATCATGCCACGATCGGGCGAGGTCTGATGGATCATCGCAGTCAATAATTCGATGGCCGAGGTATCCAGGCTGTTGGTCGGCTCATCCAGTAACAACAAGGCGGCCGTGCTGTCGAGGCAAGCCCATAGTCTTACCAATTGGCCCTGACCTCCGCTCAATTGATCCAGCCTCTTTCCCAGCAGAACGCGAATCCTTTCGGGTGCGGCATCCAGGCTTGCGCCGGTCAGATGGCATAGATCCTTGCCGGTCAAGGGCAACTCAGTGCCCGCCTCCCAGTTCTGTTGATGGTGCAGTATCTCTGTCCCGGAATCGCGTTCCAGGGAACCGGAAAACAGCCGGGCTGAACCGGCAATTGCGCGCAGCAGGGTGGATTTGCCCACCCCATTTTGCCCGCGTACGCCCAGAACCTCGCCGCTTGCGAGCTTGAAACTCACTTTACCAGTCACGGCGGAACTATAACCAGCGGACAGATCAGTACATTGGAGCAGCCATTCAGAAGAACTCAAGAGAACACACTTCCTCTCCATGTCCAGGCAGTCGATTCAGGTGGACTCACCACTGACAGCCCCCACCCAGGAATCAATAAGATTGAAATAGTCTTCGGCCGTGGAGCCCAAGGGCGGCTCCAGGCGCATAGCCATCAACGGCCAGCCAAGCTGGTCTTGCATGAACCGGGGACCCCGCTCCGGCTGGAATGTCATATACGTGATGATCCCTTCCTTATCCTGCATCTGAGACACAAGATCACGCAGGTGTCGCGCTGTGGGTTGCACACCTGGCAGGGGCTCGATGAAGCCCAGCATGGGTACATCAAAGAGCTTGGCAAAATAATTGGCATCCTTATGGTATTGAAGAATGCCAACCGCTCCCTCAGTGCGCGACTGCCACTGCGGCATGCGCTCATCAATTGCCTGCACAAACCGCTCGGCATTCTGCAGGAAATAATCCGACCTTTCTGGCCTCATGGTTCCCATGTGTTCCGCCAGGGCCAATGCCAACTGCCCCATACGTACCGGGTCGAGATTGAAATGCGGATTACCGTCGGGGTGAACGTCTCCCAGGGCGCGATCGGCGGGGCCGCCCACCTCGATGAGTTCAATATACTGTGCAGCCTCGAAATAGCCTGGCTGCCCCGGATACACCCGCCGGTTGTTGGCGCCCTGAATGGCAGCAGGTAACCAGCCCACCTCCAGTTCCGCGCCCACGGAAATCAACAGTTCTGCACGGCGCACACCTGCCATGATGCTCGGCCTTGCCTGAAGGAAGTGTGCGTCGCGGTCAGGTGGCGTCAGATCCGTAACGCTCACCGCTTCCCCGCCAATCTCCCTGGCCAGCATGCCCATGCTGGTGGTGGTCGCGGCCACGTTCATTTCCGCGTGACTCGCGCTGGCAACAAGCACAAAAAGTATTGCTATCAAATAACGCATCTTTGTATTTTCGCCTTTGTCGACTCATGAAACAAGCCCCGGACCATTAATGGCCGGGCTCGGGCGGGTGGGCATCCTTGCCCAGGTCGCCTCCGTGCATGCTGGATCAGAACTGGTGTGCGCCGTGCACACCCAGGCTGACATTGAACTGCAGCGCCATTGTCCAACCGCTGTGACCGTGGTCAAAGTCGTTGTAGTTCAGCTGCGTCCTGAAGTAAGAAAACTCGGTTGGACGGAATGTCACGGCCCCACTGTAGCGATTGGACTCGTGGAATGACTCGAATGAATTGCTGGACCGGATCGGCTCAAGAGAGTCATTGGTCAGGCCAAGCGCCTCGGCCCGCAGGCCGACCTGCCAACGTGGCGCAAAGCCATACACGCCCTGCACATACAGACCGTCCTGCTTGGCGGTACCAGAGAACAGGTCGGCCATGCCACCAGCGGCTGTCGGCACCAGGGTGCTGGAATCAGTAAAACTGCGACTCGCATAATCCGCATCGATATTGCGATAGAAGTACTCGGCCTGCAGACTCCAGCTGCCGTGACCGAATGATTGACCAGCGTCATGTCGGAATATCACGTCAGTCCCCCAGAACCAGGCATCGCCGTCCCAGGTTTCAAGACGACCACTACTGTGAGCTTCCATATCCTGCCAGGCGCGGCTTTGGCCATATGACAGACCGAATTGCACGGCATTATCAAAGCCAAGATCAGGCGCAAACTTTACAAAACCGGTCCACAGCCGCGGGCCGGAAACGTCACTGAGGCCGTTATCCGAGCGCCAGCGCAAACGGGTCGGGCCTTCATCGCCCGGATCACCATCGAAACCCAGTATGGTGTGGTCACTGCTGCCCTGATAGGCCGCAATTCCGTGTGTCTGCCCCTGCAAGGCCTCTATGCCGAAACGCATATAGCTGTCGGTGGCCGGGACCCAGGACAGTTGCGCGCCGGTTTCCTGGAGTCCGTGATCGCCAAACAGGTATTCATTCACCATGGGACGGTCAAAGAAGTCCCAGTCGTGCGGGTGCTGCTTGTTTATGTAACCGATATCAGACAGGAATTTACCGGCCTTGACCTGCAGGCCGGCCGGCAGGCTGCGAGTGGTGATGTAGGCCTCTTCCACTTCGAAGCCATGCTCGGTGCCAGCGAGCACAAGCATGGCATCCAGATAATTGTCCACTGATGCACTGAAGGTGACTTCCGCTTCACGAAGAGAAAAACCGGTTTCCCCATCGTCGTGGCCATGAGCGTGATCATGCCCGCCACCGAAGCCTTCCGGGCTGCCGACGTCGCGATTGAAGTCATTGAAATACGCGCCATCAAGAATGACGGAAATAGCAGGGTTGAAAGCGGTATTGGGCTGTCCCGCTTCGCTCAATCGTAAACCGGCCGCGCGGGTACCCACACGATCGAGCGGGTCCCGGTGCATCGTTGTGGTTGCCTGCCCGGCTTCTGACTGGGCATACACTGGGCTTGCAAGTAACACCGGCACCATGGCCGGCACGATTCGCTTGAACATTCTTATAGTACTCCTTGATGGGTTGAACCTGGACACGCTACACAAAATAGAATGATATATCATATCATATTTGCCCGGCACTATAGCGCGGTGAACCCTACAAATCAACGGGAAGATACTCGTGAATCGAGTGAATCAGGCCGGTTCGGCGGCGACGACATAATCTGCGCCGTGGGCCAACCCATTCTCCCTGGCACAGAGCGCAAGCGCCCGCTCTCGTAGCGACTCCACGTGATCCAGCATGGCGTCCGAGAGTGCTGGCGCACCAAAGCGCTGCAGGCGATCCCGGCACATGTCCAGCTGCGCATTGATGAAGCGCTCCCGAAACACGATCGGGAAGTGTTTTGCTTCAATGATAGTGAATCCTGCCAATGACATTTTGCGCAGCACCCACTGAATCGGGAATTCGCGATAGGGCCGCTCGCCGGCCATAAGAAGACAGGCGTCACGGAGACAACCGATTTCGCGCACCATCTTACCGGCATCTGTGATCGCCGGGAACGGAACATAAGGTTCAAGTCCTGTAACGTAGAGGCGACCACCTACATGCGGGCGCAATCGGTCGAACACCATTTCCTGCCAGTAAGGCGCAAAGCCATCGATTGCACCGATCAGGTAGTCGAGCAGTACTGTGTCAAATACCTGACCACTCAGGAGTTGATCATCGGTCCAGTTACCCACCACTATGCGGTCCTGCTCACGCATATCGCCGGGAATGGCCTCACGTGACTGTCCCGCCATATGATCGCTGGCTGTCACCGCTGTCCAGCTTGTGGTCGACAGCCCGGTCAGCCAACGCAGCGATGCAGCACCAGTGCCGGCGTCCAGGACTCGGCCCCAGTGTCTGTCGGCATTAAGCTGCTCTATGTATTTAAAAAGACTGGATTTCTTTTTCCTCATCCCCATCAATTCCATACCTGTTCCAACAAAAAACGGATCGGCTCCTGCGGAGACCGATCCGTTTTTTATCAGTGATTGCGTATGAAAAGCAATCGCCCATCACATAGCTGCGGCAACCGCCTGCACTTCATCAAGCACGCGGAACAGGTTCTCGCCCCAGATCTTGGCAATATCCTCCTCACTGTAACCGCGCCGCAGCAGCTCGATGGTCACATTCAGGGATTCGGAGGCATCCATCCAGCCATGCACACCGCCACCGCCATCAAAATCGCCGCTCAGGCCCACATGGTCAATACCAATCAGGTCCACCATATACTCAACGTGGTCGATAAAATCGGCCACATCGACTGGTGGGGCATTGGGATGGACTTCCCCGGCGATGCGCGGCTCAAGTCGCTGATTGATTTCCTGCAGCTGTGCCTCGTAGCGGGCACGCCCCTCCTCGTCCAGTGCATCCCTCGCCGTGTTGTCCAGCAACTCATAACCCAGACTGTCGGCAATGGATTCACGTAACGCCACGACCGCCTCTTGGTACCGTGCGTGCTTTTCCGAATCTACAAAGCTGCGGAAGGCAACCGCTTGCACGACGCCACCGGTTTCGGCCACAGCCAGCAACTCCTCGTCATACATGTTGCGACTGACATCATTCAGGGCGCGGGCAGAGCTGTGCGAGGCCATGACCGGCGCCACACTCAGCTCAATCGCCTGGCGGTTGGCTTCGACCGAGGGATGTGACAGGTCAATCATGATACCCAGACGATTCATCTCGGCCACTGCCTGACGCCCCATTTCACTGAGTCCATTGTGCAGCCAATCACCATCGGCTTCACCGGTATGGGAGTCGGACAGCTGACTGTGACGGTTGTGCGACAGGGACATGTACCTGGCACCCAGTTCGTAGAATTCCTCGATGCGCCCCAGGTCCTCGGCCAGTGGGTACGCGTTTTCCACGCCGATCATGGCCACTTTTTTGCCCTCGGCCACAATCCGCCGCGCCTCTGCGGAAGTCGTGGCCAACTCGATCTGGTCGGGCGCATATTCATTGACCAGCCGATGTATGGAATGGAACTTGTCCATGGCATTATCATAAGCGGCTGCGTAGCCTTCTTCGTCCAGCGTATCCTGGCGGGTGTACACGACAAACCAGGCCACATCCATTCCACCAGCATCCATTTTTGGCAGATTGACCTGGGTGGGAAGGTCCTCGGTGTAATTGCGCTCGTCCGTGAAATTCGCGGTATTGATGTCCACGTGTGTGTCCAGCACGATCACCCGCTCATGGATCTGTCTTGCCCGCTCGATCAGCGCCTCTTCCTCGTCAACAGCCGTCGCATCGGAATCCACCTCCACATAGGGTTCGGGCGGGGAAGGCGTGGTTGCCTCTTCCGGAGGACTGCAGGCAAACAGCAGGGCAGTCAACAGAAGCAATAAACTCGGACGGGCAAAAGACATGAAAACCTCCGGGGCATGGATTTTTGAACACGTTCAGGTATCCGGGATACCCAGCATAATGGCAAGCCGCAGCTCAGGCAAACAGGCGTTTATAGACCTCTGCCACGTATTGCATTTCTTCCGGTTTGGCCATACTGATCCGAGCCCAGTCATTGAATGGCGGGAACGGGCGGCCAATCAGCACATTGGCTCCGCGCATTGCCGCGCTCACTTCCGCAACTTCCCGGCCGGTTTCGATGAACATGAAATTGGCATGCGATTTCACGTAGCGCGCACCAATCTCATCACACATCGCCTCCATGATATCCAGGGATTTGCGGTTCTGTTGCAGGGAATAACGCTGAAATTCCGCATCCTGGTAGCTGGCGTAGGCCGCTTTCATGCCCACGATATTCAACTGCCCGGTCATCTTGTTGTTGATGTCTTCAATATGATCGGGATGCGCATAGGCAAACCCCACCCGCAGCGCGGCAATGCCATGAATCTTGGAGGCCGTGCGTGAAATGATGATATTGCGGTGCCCGTCCCGGATCAGGTCCATCATCGAATCATAGGCCGGGTCATCCACAAATTCGTGGTAGGCCTCGTCGATGAACACCAGGCGATCCCGGGACACCTCCAGCACAAAGTCGCGCAGGGCATTTTTTTCAATAAGGTTGGGAATCGGGTTGTTCGGATTGCAGAGATAGACCATATTGGTATCCGGACGGATGGCCCGGTACATGGCATCCAGATCGGTTTCCAGGGCATCATTCACCGGCACCCGGATCAGCTCGGTGCCCATGTTGTCCGCGTAGCGGATCAGACCTGCGAAGGTCGGGTCCGGACAAACCACCGAACCGGGCTCCAGGCTGGCCATCAGGCCCCCGACCTTGAGTATTTCACCGGATCCGGAACCGACCGCAATGCTCTCCTCCGGCACCTGCTCGATCTGCGCCAACACGCTGATCAGTTCGTTGGTGATACCGGTGTACTTATTGGCATCCCGTAGCGCCTCGGCAATCGCCTGCAGGGCCACACGGGACGGGCCATAGGGATTCTCATTACTGCTCGCCCGGATCAGGTAGTCGGGCGTGGCCAGGTCTGCCATAGCACTGTTCATCCAGCGAATGGCTGGTGCACCCGGAATCCCCTGCAACATGCCTGCACCAAATACGGCGGCACCACCCATCAACAAATTTCTTCTGCTTATGCGTTTTGTCATGTTTCTGCTCTCCGGTTCAAATGCCCGCCCTGGCCGTCTGTTTCCCACTGTTCAATGTCCGGATACACCGGATTGACGGTTTACTTGCATTTTCCGCACCATTTTTACGGCAATGACCTGGCAACAGGCTGAAGACAGAACCAGCAGACATCGCGCCGCACAGACAGATTCCCAGGCCTGCCCCCTGAAAGCATTTCCTGCCTTCTTGTGGTGCATAACTCCCTTG
>PWQG01000041.1 GCA_003556835.1 Gammaproteobacteria bacterium | reverse complement strand
ATATTTTGGGCCACTGACTCTTTTAGCTTTGCCGGATATGATGATTGGCGGATACCAAACGTCAAGGAGCTAGTTTCAATATCAGAATTCTCCTGTTATCTCCCCGCCATTAATCTAGAGGTTTTCCCAAATACTGCTCCATCAAATAGATTTTGGTCATCTTCACCTGGAAGGAATAGTGCGCTAGACACCCATACCCGAGCTCTGAATGTTTTAACGAGTGATGGACAGGACAGCTCATATTTTATTGATCGCGTATCAAGGGTTAGATTAGTGCGGGGAGGGCGATAGAGAGCAACCATTCAGTCTGGAGATTATCAAACCAGCAAATCAGCATTGAAACCGGTCCTGAAAGACGCAGTCATCACGAACACGCTTTAACTCCAAACTGTTTGGTAAATCAAACGAAGCCTTGGCAAACCCAGTCACCGAAGATTCATTTGGGAAAAGCTGGCCGGTTAGAAAGTCACCCCGAATTTCTGGAACCGGGTGTACACAGCTATCCGGAATATTCCGAGGCCTGACACTTCCCGGGTTCCGATCTCCAATTGCTTATCTCTCGGTATATACCACAGTTTCGGCTCAGGATCAGCGGGTATATTTGTTACGGCCGTGACACTTCCAGGATACTGCGTCACGAGATGCGGCTGCCCTGAACAGTCATCGCTATTAAAAAATGCGCTTTGAGAAAGATACACTAGTGAGCAAAAGTCAATATACAATCTCCGCTACAAGGTTGATTTCAAGGCCGAAGCTGTTTCTGCCATGACACATGCTATCTACCTCGTATCGGCCGTCAGCATGGTTAAACAGAATGTAGCCGTAGGTAACGCAACCGGGCACCGCGTCGAACTCAACCGGGCACCAGAGCTCCTGGAGGTCCTTTGGTCACCGCGAGCGGCTGCACTGCAATGGTCCACCATTAACCCTTGCACGAGGAACATTCGAGGGAAGATTGAATGCTATTGGTCTACAGCCATACGAACCATTCAATGCAGTGAATCAAGAGCCAGTCGCGTTGGCAGAAGGCCTTGTAGTGTTTCTGCCACACTGACTTCAACCGGCTGACAGTGGCTGGTGACAACCC
The DNA here is from genome assembly GCA_003556835.1 of Gammaproteobacteria bacterium. GTDB lineage: Bacteria > Pseudomonadota > Gammaproteobacteria > Pseudomonadales > Pseudohongiellaceae > PWQG01. Next base: position 5,913 of record PWQG01000041.1, on the reverse strand, counting down.
TCGCACCGAGGCAGATGACAGCGCGGCTAGTGCCTCGTTAATGTCATTGGTCGCTCCTCCCCCTTCAGGCATAGCCAGAGCAGCACGGCTTCAAGGTAGCGGGGCTTCTTCAGGCACGGCGGCAAGATCAGTGAGCGGAAGCAACAGCCCGGCCAGACCGGCCTCGGGTCTGAGTAACCACACCTTGACCACCCCAACGCCGGTCAGGACTTTTCGCTCAAGCTGATAACCGTTGACGACCACATTCTGGCGGCCTTGGCTGTCAATGTCGATGCCGTTGTGCTCGTCCAGGAAGACTCCAAGCTCCGCCAGATGCGCTAATCGGATGGTGGACTGTGCATGGGATCAATCATCTCGTCGTGGAAGGCCGAATTCATGCGCATAATCGTATGTCGTGGATGAAGCGTTCTGTGCCTTCCGTTATGGTGAGTCCGCGCTAAAGCTATCGGTCGCCGGACTCAGGCACATCGCGGGCACCACTTGGGTACTGGTCGCAACCTCAACGTGGAAGCACTCGAAAAAATATGATCTTGTGCTCCGTGCGGCGCGCCGTAGTGATCCCATGTCGACGCTCATCCTCGTTCTCGTCCCGCAATGTGCCGAAGCACAACAGCAATCTATCTAGTTGGGATTCTGTCGTCTTCGCGGAAACCGAGGTGGACTTCCACCGCGCCGAGGACAGCACCGTATTCAGCGGCGTCAAGTGCCTCCTCGCTGAAATCGTTCGAGCCGAAACGGCTGCCATCGATGGCGGTGAGGTATCCATCAAGAGCGCCACGCACCGGAGCCACAACGTCCCCTCTTTGCAGGAAGGTCCTGAGCTGCGCTTCCGGCATTAGGCCGCTCCAGCCGTTGATGCCAGCAGCCCCGTGGGGGTCGAAGTAATCCAGCGTGCCCTGAATGATGCTGTACGCTGTCAGCAGCAGAGCCCGGTCAAAATCGCTCATTTCCCTCAGACTTCCGCTTGCCTTGTGCATCACCGCACCAACACCGGTCCGCGCAGAATCGATGTCGGTTGACTGGTCCAGTGCGTTACCGAACTGTCCGAGGTAACCGCGGGCCGTCTCGGTATACCCCCACTCGGCCAGTGACTCCAGCGTTGCGGCGCGATCTGCCGGGAAGTACGGCGGAACCGGATCGCAGTGAGTCGGATCGCAGGGCTCATCCAGCAGGTCCCGGTAGCGCGGAATGCCATGGAGGGCGATTGCGATCTGACGGTTGAGTTCCCGCACGGAATCAACGCCAAAGGTCGACAAGAAATTGTCGAACAGGCGGCCGATCACGGCACCCGTCGGACACTCGGTGTACCCCGACGGCAGCGCCGGTGCCGGCTGCTCCTGGCCGAAGCTGGAGGTGCACGGAATCAGCTGGACCTGATCGGTGTGGCTGCCGCCGACTTCATCGTGGAGCACCACATAACGGGACTGGTAGCCGCCGTCGCCGTCGTCGAGGTAGCTGGCGGAATCCAGCGTGACTTCTTCGCCACGAAGCTGCGGCCCGGACGCAGGCACCGGATTGCCCTGGGGGTCATGCCAGGCCAGTTCGTCGTGATCGAGCCGTTTGCTGAGCGGATCGTTACAGGTGGGGTCCTGCAGCCGACCCCGCAGGGTCACATCCTCGATACCCTGCATATCGAGCGGCACGTAACGCGGCCTGGGACCGAAGATATGCACGCCGAACTGGGCATCCTGCATGTTGAGCCCGACACTGTCCTCGGCCATCAGGCCGCTGTCATTGTCCGCGAAGCGGATGGTGACCTCGGGATCGTCAACGCAGACGCGCCGGGTATCGAGCGTCACGGGCAGGGTGAAATTGTGTTGCCAGTTGGTGCGCTCATCGACCTGCTCGCCCCCGGTGTGCAGCGTGATATCCCCCGAGTGCTGGCTGTTGATGGTCACCTCGGCGCGGACTTCGACATTGTCACCAATGGTATACGTTGCCCCCTCCGGCGGGTCGGTGATGGTGATATCGACGATGCCACAGGGCTGACCCAGCAGCCGGTTCCGCTCCCACTCGCTGCCCTGGTATAGACCGGGCTCCCAGGCCCCGAAGCAGAGAACATCAAGATCGGTCACGGCATATTCATTGAAGCTGTGCTCGTAGCCTTCGAGGTCCAGCGTGAGATCGCTGTCGAGGATGCCGTCGCCATCGAGATCAACGCGTCCGGTGCGGGTGGATTCCGGAGCGCCGTCGGTGACTCCATCGGCATTGATGTCGTGACGGCCGTACGCCAGACTGGTGCCGGCATTCTCCCAACTGGTCAGCAACTGCTGGATGTCCTGCTCGTCGAACACGCCGTCGCTGCCGGGAAAACCGGTGCCCGTGGCCACGTCGAGCAGGGTCCGGCGTGCGTTCTGCCCACCGCCCGAGCGCAGGGCATTCAGTGCATCGATCACCGGCTGCGGGGTGGTGTTGCAACCGCTGGCCGTATCCATGCGACCAGAATCGATCAGCCGATCGACCAGCTCAGGCCCGGTGAGACTGTCATCAAACGACCAGACCAGCGCCGCCAGAGCGGCGACTTGCGGTGATGCCATCGACGTGCCACCGGCACTGCTGGCTTCCTTCCCGTCCTGCCCAATGGTGTCATCGTCGTCGTTCTTGACTATCCGACCGAACGACCAGACGCCGGTGCCGATACCGGAGATGTTGCCGCTGTGCAGCGAGCTGTTGGAAAGGCAACCGGGCACTGGACGGGCACCGCTGGTATCGACGACACGGTTCTCGACGACAAGGATGTTGTCCAGCGGCTTCCCTGAACTGAAGCCAAGCTTGGTAATCTCGCCCAGCGTGGCATAAGCATAACCGCTGCTTAGGCGCGCGGGCCAAGTAATGATGTTGCCATCGTCATCGACCTGTGCATTACCGGCGATGGTCGCATGGACGACCCGATGTTCGAGGTTGTTGTCCCTGATGGCATTGCGATAGCGCCGCGCCTGTCTGTTTATAAAGCTCTCGCTGGCGTCGATACTGAAAATACTGGTATTGACGACAATCCGGGCATTACTATCAGCGTCAACGATGGCATTAAGTGAGCTGACGATAGATCGGCGCGTGTGTCCGGTGGAGTTTTTCCGCGACAAGTCCAGCGACGCCACACGTAGTGACTCCGGATACAGGCCGGTGATCTGGGCGCGGTCACCACCCCCGGGGTCGGCATCGTAAAGCCCCTGCATGATCCCGAGCACGTGATAACCGTGGCGGCAGCTCGCGTCTTCATCGCAACCGGAGTCATCGCCGGAGAGCGGGAAGCTCTCGTAGTTGTCCGGATGATGCAGCGAGGCATAGTCGTTATCTGGCATCCCGTCGCCGTAGAAATCGGCGATTAGCACCAAGGGACGGTCAATGATGCTGCCCGGCAGGCCGTCGCGCATGTTCCAAGCGCCGTGGCCGCGCACCGCGAGATGGTGCTGGATCCGTATCATGTCAGCCCCGCTGCCAGGCGAGATATTGCCGGGAAGGGCTCCGGATTCGAGCAGGATGTTGGCGTCAGCGGCTAGCACTCCGTCCATCCTTTCGATTCGTTCCAGAATTCTATTCAGCGCGTCCAGACTACCTGGATCAGGGATGCGCACCATGAGATCGGAGCTGCGGCGCAGCATTGCGATTACGCCGCCTTCGATGTCCTCAAGGACCGCATTGACCTGCCCCAGCACAGCGTCTTCATGAAACTCAATGTCAATCTCGTTGCGTAACACCCGAGTACCTGATCGAGCCTCAGTGCTGATTGCGTCACGGTCGAAACCAACGTCTGGCACCCAATCAAAGGTCGTGTCGATCAGGCGTTCACTGGCATCACCAAACAGACGTACACCACCGCTACGTGGAGTATCGGCAACTACATTGGTACGGAATTGGTGTCGACTACCAGTGGCTGAATTAGTTACCGTGGCAAGCACGGCGTAACGCCCTGGCACGTCGGTTCTCAACTCGATTTCGTTCGCTTCCCCCAGAACAACTCCTTCACTGGCGATAGGTCGCTGCTCGAGTTGCCACTGCACCGAGAATCCGTCGCGAATTTTCGCATAGTCGAACGGGAGCCGAAGCTCGATGCTGACAAAAGCGCCCGGTTCCACAATGCGGTCTGGCCCCAAAGTAGCCATAGTCACAAGGGCGGCGATTTCCGAATCAACTTCTGCCGATGGCGTTGACGAATCTGAGTCCCTGACAGAATCCAATGTGCAACCCGGCAGGCTTAGCACCAATACAAGCGCGGTAATACCGGAGACAACAGAGCCTGAATGGAATAATTGGGTTTTGGCAACCATGGTCTTCTCCTTTTCCAGTAAGTCCCGCCACGATAGGCTCATCATTGCCTGGTCTGCGCGGATGTTGCGTTGGGTGCATCGCCCAAGTTTGAAGCCGGATTCACGGGGCAATGGCATGCAACATGCCTGCCTGTGATGGCGCTGCCTTGTTCGGCTTGCCCTGGTATTTCCCGACTGCGCGACCCCACGATACCGGTGTGACTGCGCTCGGTCCGTCGGAAATTCACTCGATCAGTTGTAGGAAATCTGCTCGTAACAGCCCATGAAGCCGCCTACGACCCGAACCATGGGCATTCGGCGTGACGCTATCGTTGCACTCAAAACTCGAAACTAGGCCCACATTTCCGCGGTACTTCTGTGCTGCTAGGGATACCGATCAATTCCCCTTGGCCGGGGAGCCCGGGGCTTCGTCCACCGGCGGGGAGATCTTTTCGAGTGCACTTCGCACTGACAGCCTCGCACACCAACTTTCCTATGCCATTTCGAGCAGATTTCCTACAAGCCGCCGCATTGGGTTTCCGAAGACCCGTCAGCTATTCTCGGCTGAAAATCTCGGTATCCAATACGGAGCCAATGCAATGAATCATCGCAGAACCATAGAGGAGTTAAGCTTCGATGAGCTGGTGGATCTGGTCATGGCTCTGAACCTCCTGAAGGAAAGGGCCGAGGCTAGGCTGATGGCCAAGCGCACGCAGAATCGAACCGCACCTGATTCGCACTTGCAGACAGTGATAGAGCGAACAGAAAAGCGGCTCCATCACTGCCTGGCCAGCGTGACTTGAGCACGTTCTCACTGCAGGTCGGCTGACACCAGTTGCCGCTGGGAGCGATCGTACGGGCAACGTCTGGCCATCAGGAGTGCGATCGATGGCGCAGACCCGTCACCCCCCGCTCGCTCATTAGTCCAAATAGCTGCGCTAGCGCGTCGCGCTTTTCATCGAGATAGGTGTGCCGGTCATAGTGGCGGGCCTGGATGCCTTCAAGTCCATGGCTTTGCAGGTGGGCTCGGACCTCCGGAGGGACCTTCAGTGCTGCCAGCCGAGTTTCCACGGTTCGTCGCAGGTCGGCAGGACTGAACCGGGCGTGGATCCGGCCTTGATTCAACAGCTCATCGGCAACACCGGTGACGTACCGCCAGATCGTTGAGGAATGCAGGCCGGTCCGTCCGCCGTCGGTACTGACCGCGTGTGGTCCACGGCAGGTCATCGCAGCCAAGGCAAGCCGGGCCGGCGCAATCAGTGGCACCAGGTGGAGCCGGGGCTCCTGACGCCGCCCTTTCTGATCCCAAAGCACCAGGCCTTCTTCAGTGAGGTCTTCGCGAGTCGCTCTCAGAAGCTGCTCCAGTCGTTGTGCACCAGTCAGCAGGTAGAACCGAAGGACTGAGCCTTGCGGCCCGGCCATTTGACTGAGATGGTCCCAGAGCGCTCTCAGCTCCGCTACCGATAGCACCCGGTCCGGTAGCTTCTGCCCCCCTTCCACCGTCCTGATGTGGCCGACCGGGTTGCCCGTCACGCCAAAGTGCCGCAACTCGGACGACTGGGCGCAGAAGGCCGACTGCAAGGCCACCTGGAAGGCGGAATTGAGCGACGCGCGGAGTTTTCGGGCGGTCGGCAGCTTGCCCTGCCCCACCAGTGGCTCGATCACT
>PWQG01000400.1 GCA_003556835.1 Gammaproteobacteria bacterium | reverse complement strand
CCACCATGTTCGCCTTTATCCGCCATGCCCGACGCAGCCCAAACCCGATCTGGGATGTACGCCTGTTCTTCAGCAACCGGGTGTTCACGTTCTCCTGCGCGGCCTCCTTGATCATGTACAGCGCCACCTATGCCAATGTGGTATTGCTCAGCCTGCACCTGCAATACCTCAAGCAACTGAGCGCCACCATGGCCGGCCTGCTGATCTTGGTACAACCCCTCAGCATGGCGGTGCTGTCCCCTTTCATGGGACGACTGTCCGATCGCATCGAGCCGCGTGTTCTGGCCTCGCTCGGCATGGCCATCACCGCTGCTGGCCTGCTATTGCTGGCCGTGCTCTCGGGCAATGGCAGCAATACGGCACTGGTCATGGCTCTGCTGCTCACTGGGGCCGGCTTCAGCCTCTTCTCTTCACCCAATGCCAATGCCATCATGGGCTCGGTCGGCCGCGAACAGGCCGGCAGTGCTTCAGGCGCTGTTGCCACCACACGACTTCTGGGCCAGCTCAACAGCATGGTCCTGGTCACCATGGTCCTGAGCCTGGTGGTCGGTGCGACCACCATCACTGCGGAGAACCTTCCGGCACTTGAGAGAGCCATCAGCCTCAGCTTCTTGATCGCAGCACTGCTATGCCTGCCCGGAATTGTTCTGTCCCTGCGCCGCGGTCGTCTGCATGGCCGCTAACAAGCCTCGTAATATCGCAACCCGGAAGCCGGTCAGCTGAGATCGGGCGGAAGAGTGGGCCGTTCCATGGTAGTATGGGAGACTGATTCTTTACGTGCAGTTCACCATTCAAGGGGAGTAATAGTGAGCAATATCAATCATAAGCGGTTCCAGACCAGACTGAACAGACGCGGCATCCTGGCACTGTCCTGCGCAACGGCCATGGCCGCCGGCGGTATGCCGGCGCTGGCACAGCAGGGTGATACTCCGGCCATCGAGGAAATCCAGGTGATTTCTTCCACACGCCGTCCGGAGGCACTTTCCACCGTCAATGCCAGCATCTCGGTACTGGATGATTCGGAACTGCGGCTGGTTTCCCATACGCACATTCAAGAGTCGGCCAACCGCATGCCCGGTGTCAATCTGAACCGGAACAACGGCCAGGAGAGCCTCACCTCGATCCGCTCTCCGGTACTCTCCGGCGGCGGCGCCTGTGGCGCTTTCCTGTTGGCGGAACAGGGCATCCCGCTGCGTGCCGCAGGCTTCTGCAACGTCAACGAGATGTTCGATTCACATTCCGAGAATGCCGAGCGCATCGAGGTCATCCGTGGCCCGGCCACTGCTTTCTACGGCTCCAATGCCGTGCACGGCATGATCAATGTGGTATTGCCCGAGCCCTCGACCGACCGCGAAGTATCCGTCGAGGCGGGACCACGTGGCACACTCCGGGGCAACGCCCGCCTCGGCTTCGAAACCGGCAACACGACCCATACCGTGCTGCTCAACGGCATCAGTGAGGAAGGTTACCGCCACAGCAGTGGTTACGATCAACAGAAACTGTCCTGGCTTTTCCAGCACAGCACCGAAGGTGGGGTGAACCTCAATGGCGGCGTGACCGCCACCAACCTGAACCAGGACACCGCCAGCTATGTCATTGGCGAGAACGCGTACAAGGATGACGACCTGCGCCGCAGTAACCCGAACCCGGAGGCCTATCGCAACAACCAGAGCCTGCGTGCCTGGACCCGGATCAATTACCAGCTGGACTCGGGCTGGGATGTGGTTTTGACGCCCTATCTGCGAAGCGCCGATCTCGACTTCCTGCAGCACTTCCTGCCCGGCTCTCCTACCGAGAAGAACCAGCACGAAAGCATCGGCCTGCAATTCGCCAGCTATCGTGACCTGAGCCCGGACACCACACTGTCTGCCGGACTCGACCTGGAGTACACCGAAGGCTCCCTGCTGCAAAGCCAGGACAGCCCCACCGTGGGCAGCCCCTTCCTCGAAGCCACCATCCCCGAGGGCCGACATTACGACTACGATGTCGATGCCACCCAGATTGCGCCCTTCGCGCAACTGCAGCACTACTGGGACAATGGCTGGGACGTGACTGTCGGGCTGCGCTACGAGCGCATGCATTACGACTACGTCAACAACATGGTTGACGGCCGTGTTCGCGAGGATGGCACGGAGTGTGGATTTGGCGGCTGCCGTTACAACCGACCCGCAGACCGCTCCGACACTTTCGGTAACTGGGCGCCCAAACTGGGTCTGCGTTACCAGATCACCGACAACCACCAGGCGCAGTTCCGACTGACCCGTGGCTACCGCGCACCACAATCGACCGAACTGTATCGACTGCAGAACGAGCAGACGGTGGCCGAGCTGGACTCTGTGGAGATCGATAGCGCGGAAGTCGCACTGGAAGGTTATGGTGACCGCTGGGCCTATGAAGCCACCCTGTACTGGATGGACAAGGACAACGAGATCATCACCGATTCCGACCGCATCAACATCAACAATATGCATACCCGGCACACCGGCCTGGAGCTGGGTGGTTCCTATCAGTTGACTGACGACTTGCGTCTTGCTGCCGCATACAACTATGCCCGACACAGCTACGAAAACGATCAACTGTCGGAAGGTATCAACATCAATGGCAACGACGTCAGCTCCGCCCCGCGCCAGTTCGGTTCCACACAATTGCAGTGGACCCCTGTCGAATCGGTCCTGACGGAACTGCAATGGGTGGCCATGGGCAGCTATTTCACGAATCCTTCCAACACGGCAAAGTATGACGGACACAATATCCTGAACCTGCGCACGCGCTGGCAGGCCAGTGAACAATTGACCCTGGCATTGAACATCCTGAACCTGACAGATCGCAAGTATGCCGAGCGTGGCGACTGGACACCGTTTGATGGCGACCGGTATTTCCCCGGCGAACCACTGCGGGCATTCTTCTCGGTGAACTGGAAGTTCAACTGAGGTAATGAAAGTCGGCAGAGACGCGGAAGACGATGACTACATCCATCGCCTGCACCAGTTATTCGCTGGTCAGGCGATGGATGCTGACTTCATTCCGCCGGCCTACCCACTGGTTAACGACGGACACTGCCGGGACGCGGCTGTCCTCATCCCCCTGATCCGCGGAGACGGCGGCAATGGCAGCAGACTCCTGCTGACCAGGCGCACCGACACCCTGCGCAGTCACGCGGGACAGGTGGCTCTTCCGGGCGGCACCTGCGATCCGGAAGACTGTGATCCGGTGGCCACGGCCCTGCGTGAAAGTCAGGAAGAAATCGGATTGCCGCCAAGCGCGGTGGAAATCATCGGTCAATTGGCACCCGTGCGCCTGCCTTCCGGCTATCGGGTGACACCCGTGGTGGGACTGGTATCAGCAAGCATCAAACTGCGGCCCGCGCCGGATGAGGTCGCCGCCATTTTCCAGCCACCGGCCAGCCTGGTGCTCGATCCGGGCAATTATCGGAAGTTCAGCATGACCTATCGTGACCGGCCCCGCGAGGTGCTGGAGTTGTACTATCGGGAATTCCGTATCTGGGGCGCCACGGCCGCCATTCTGCACGGCCTCGGTGAGAAACTGAAACGCCTGTAGAACCTGGCAGGTCGCGCGGACATCCGGTAATGCTCAGCCATCCGCAACATGGCCTGGCAGCAAGGGAACGTCAGGCAAAACACTCAGTAAAGAAGTTGGCCAGGGCGGCGTCGGCACGCCGGTTGGCCTTTTCACTGTACACGGTGCCTGCGTCCGGTCGGTTGGCGGATGGATTGGTGAACGCATGGGCGGCGCCGCCATAAACATGCACCTGCCAGTCCGCCTCCGCTTCCGTCAATTCTTCCTCCAGCGCCAACACCTGGTCGGGCGGCACCATCGGATCATCATGGCCGTGCAGCACCAGCACCCGGGCACTGATATCGGCATTGGGAATGTCTCCCCGCCCCAGCAGGCCATGCACGCTGGCAACACCTTCCACATCGGCACCGGAGCGCGCCAGTTCCAGCACCGCCATGCCCCCGAAACAATAACCCATGGCGCCCACCTGGTCCGGCTCCACCCGGGACAGGCTACGCACCGCAGCCAGTGCCGCCTGCATGCGCCGGCGCAAAAGGGCACGATCCTCGACAAAGGGAGCAATCAGCCGGCTGTTTCCCTCGATATCCCCGGTCTTGCCAAACACTCCCTTGCCGAACACATCCAGGGCGAAACCTACATAACCCAGTTCAGCCATTTTTTCAGCACCGGAGCAGGCATATTCGCGTCGCCCGGACCAGTCATGAGCCACCAGAACGGCTGGACGCGGCTCGGCGGCACGTTCGTCGTAGGCCACATAGGCTTCCAGAACGGTATCGCCGTCATGGTATTCCAGGTATTCAGTTTTCACCGATCACCTCACAGTGCTTCCAGGATCTTCTCGGCGGCACTGACATTTACCTTTCCGTCAGGTTCAACCGCCAGATGGGTGACCACACCGTCATCCACCACCATGGCATAACGCTGGCTCCTCATACCCAGCCCGGCACCGCTCACATCCATTTCCAGACCGATTGCACGGGCAAAGTCCCCGTTACCATCAGCCAGCATGACAATGTTCTCAGCGTTCTGGGACTTGCCCCAGGCGTCCATCACAAAGATGTCATTGACGGCCGTGCAGGCGATGGTGTCCACGCCTTTCGCGTGAACTTTGTCCGCATTGACCACATAACCGGGCAGGTGGGTCATGGTGCACCCGGGAGTGAAGGCGCCGGGAACGGCGAATAGTACGACCTTTTTCCCTTTGAAAACCGTATCACTGCTCATGTCTTCCGGTCCGTCCCCTCCCATGACCTTGAATTGGCTTGCGGGAATTGTATCGCCCTGTTTCAGACTCATTGTCGACCTCTGGAAAGTTTCGGCTAATTGAAGTTCATCTTGCATCGATGGTAGCAGAAGTTTGAATGGTGCCGCGAGACATTGTTGCATAGTGCAGGGTCGTGGCAGATCCGGGGAAATCGCTCAGCCGTCATCGGCAGCACTTGCTGCCACGGTTGGCGGGAAGGTTCCTGCCATCACGGCATCCAGCCAGCGTTGATGGCGGGACAATCGCTCGTAGACCACTTCGGCACCATACACACCCTGCCTTTGCAGCGGCTTGCCGTTCTCGAGCCGGGTCAACTCCCCAACGGCCACTCCGACAATATGATATTGACCATGCTGCCGCAGCAGGGCCGGTCCTCCACTGTCCCCTTGCCCAGGCAATCCCTCGTACTCCAATGCTTCAGAATCACTGGCGCGCGGATCATCGAAGCGGAAATGCAGGCGCCAGGCCGCGTCAGCCACGGTATTTTGAGCGAAGCGGAAACGCCCGTCATCGCGATAACGCCCTCCGGTGCCAACGGCATGAAAGCCCCAGCCCAGAAACGTCACCTGGCGTCCGATTTCATCGGTTTCACGGTAAAGCGGCACGGGCTGCGGGCTCGCGAGAGGATGTTCCAGGGCCAGCAGAGCAAGGTCGACATCCGGCAGGAAGTCGTGGGGGGCCTCGGGATAGTGCGGATGGATCCAGGCGGCATCGACCCATACAGCTTGTCCGGCGATTTCCACGCCATAGGGCCTGCCCGCCTCCAGGGTATCAAGCAGCGGTGTGTCGTCGAGGCAATGCGCCGCGGTGACGGCCCAGCGAGGATCGATCAGCGTAGCCACACAGACCTTCCGTTGCCTGCGTTGCTCCAGATAGAATACCGCCGGATATTCGCCTTCACTCGCGAGATGCCTATCGTTTCCAGTATCATGGCGCATGACGATGGCATTTGCGCTGCCCATGAGCAGCAGCACAATCACAATCGGGAGCAGTTTCAGATGAAAGGCAGTCATAAGCATCCGGAGAACCGGGAATACGAACAGTCCGGCCTGTACCCCAAGAAAGGCAAGCCATTTCGTGTCCTTGCCCTGCTGGGCGTCCTGGCGGTTGTCATCCTCCTGATGATGGGAGCAGCAGCACTTATCGATCTGCTGATTGATTACTAGACGGTTTCTCGGCGTTCTCCTCACTCTCCTCCTCCGCCCCTGAACCGGGCTGGGCGGCAGGATTCCTGTGGCTGCCACGGGGGCGACGTCCGGGCCGCAGGTTGGGCAGCTCGCGTTTGGTATTGACCGTCTTCACAATGGTCAGCAATCGGTAGATCAGCACGGCAATGGCAATGACAATGAACGCCAGAATGATCACGATCAGCCACTGCTCATGAGTCCAGCTCATCGGGCTGCCCCAGACTTCAGTCATTTCAGACTCCTGTTGCAAAATTCACTGCCCGATTATGCTTGAATCGTCATGGGCTTTCCAGTGAGCAGGCACAGCTCAAACTTTTGCGCCAGCGGCCGATACCCGGTATATCAGCAACTACCACCCCTGATCAACGACGAGGCCCGGCAAGCAAGATGACGCAGACAGCAGAGCATTTCGACACCCAGGATGATGCAGAAGGCGCGGCCAATTTCATCAAACACGTGACGTTCACGCTGGCCGATGAAACCTATGCCGTGGCGGCCGCATCCGTAAACGAGGTCCTGCGCTACACTGAAATCACGCCCGTACCCGGCGGCCCCGGTCATGTGCTCGGCATCATCAACCTGCGCGGCGACGTGGTCACGGTGGTCGACGGGCGACGCGTTTTCGGCCTGGGCAGCGGTGAAATCAATGCACAGACCCGGATCATAGTGGTCGAAATCGAGGATTTCATCCTTGGCATCCTGGTCGACCGAGTCTCCGCGGTGGTCGATCTGCGCGAAGACCTGATGGAAAGCTCCCCCAACACCGGCAACGAGATGGCCACACGCTTCATCCAGGGTGTATACAACGAAGAAGATGCGCTCCACATCCTGGTGGACTTTAGTCAAATGACACAAATCTGAAAGCCGCAGTGACCACTCACTCAAGTCGGCTGCCCAGGGCTTGCAACAGGCGTTGATGAATTCCATCAAAACCGCCATTGCTCATGATGATGACTGTATCACCCGCCAGGCACTCCTCTTGCAGAAGCTGGAGAATCTCCTCGCTGGAGAGCAGCACGCGGACCCT
>PWQG01000297.1 GCA_003556835.1 Gammaproteobacteria bacterium | reverse complement strand
GGTGCATGATTTCCTGTTTCGGTCCCTGCATCGCGCCCTGGCCGATCTGCGGCCGCAGGATCGCCTGCCTGAAGCCGATTCCCATGCCGGGGGGGCGGCAGTGCCGGAGGCGGAACAGTCGCGATTGTCCCTGAGTATCGATCGGCAGACCGGTGAAGTTCTGCCCGGATCCATGGCCCTGGATCGGGCGACGCCAGGGCCGGCCATGGCCGGAGCAAACCATCCGGCGCAGTCCTATCGTGGTGCTGGCGGTTACGCGCGGCCCGCCGCTGCCAGCCCGCTCGATATGGCCGAACAACGCCGCGCCTATGAGCGACTGGCAGCGGATGAAGAAGTGCCGCCGCTGGGCTATGCCATCGCGCAGTTGCACGGCATCTACATACTGGCAGAGAACCGTGACGGCCTGGTGGTGGTCGATATGCATGCCGCCCATGAGCGGATCACCTACGAACGAATGAAGGCGGCCTTCGACAGTGAAGGGATACGTTCACAGCCGCTGTTGGTGCCGGTGTCGATTGCCGTCAGTCAGACGGAAGCGGACTGCGCTGAAGAACAGTCGGCGGAACTGGCACAACTGGGCCTGATACTGGAGCGGGTGGCCACCGAATCCATTGTGGTACGGGAAGTGCCGGTGATGCTGGCCCGTGGCGATATTGAGCAGCTGGTGCGCGATGTGTTGTCCGACATTCAGGAGCATGGCAGCAGTGAACGTATCGGTCAGTACCGGGATGAATTGCTGTCGACCATGGCCTGTCATGGCTCGGTGCGGGCCAATCGCAGCCTGAGTGTGCCGGAAATGAATGCCCTGTTGCGTGACATGGAGCGCACGGAGCGCAGTGATCAGTGCAATCATGGTCGGCCGACCTGGGTTTATAAAAGTCTCGCTGACCTGGACAGCTGGTTCCTGCGCGGGAGATAGAAGATGGGCATTACCCGGCTTTTTGCATGGCCGATCGGATGGGGGGATTGCAAGTGACTCGCCACAAGCCGCGGGCCGTCTGTCTGATGGGACCGACCGCCTCGGGCAAGACCGATCTGGCGGTCGCGCTGGTGCAGCGACTTCCCCTGGAAATCATCAATGTCGATTCCGCCCAGATCTATCGGGAAATGGATATCGGTACCGGTAAGCCCGATCCGGAAACACTGGCCATTGCGCCGCATCGCCTGCTGGACTTCCTGGATCCGGCCGAGCGCTATTCGGCCGCCCGATTCCGCAATGATGCCCTGAAAGAAATGCAGGATATTCATGCCGCTGGCCGCACGCCGCTGCTGGTGGGCGGGACCATGCTTTATTTTCGTGCCCTGCGTGATGGCCTGGCGGAAATGCCGACTGCCGATCCGACCTTGCGCGCGGAGATTGATGCGCTGGCGACGCGTGAAGGCTGGAATGCAGTGCATCAGCGCCTGGCCCGGCTTGATCCCGAGGCGGCAAAGCGGATCCATCCCAATGACCCGCAGCGCCTGCAGCGTGCCCTGGAGGTCTGTATTAGCACTGGTCGGCCGCTGACTGATATTCAGCGTCAAGGACGGATTGATGCCGGCCAGCAAGACGCCTTTCCTTTCGACTTGCAATTTTTGTCCATCCAGCCGGGTCTGCGCAGCGTACTTCATGAAAAAATAGCGCGCCGGTTTCACGGCATGGTCGAAGCCGGCCTGGTCGAAGAAGTGGCGGCGCTGCGTGATCGGGGGGATCTGGATCTGTCGCTTCCGTCCATGCGAAGCGTGGGTTATCGCCAGGTCTGGCAGTATCTGGACGGTGAAATGCGCTTTGATGCGATGGTAGAACGGGGTATCATTGCCACGCGGCAGCTCGCCAAGAGACAGATCACCTGGTTGCGCAGCTGGAAGCGCTGTACCGATTTCGACAGCGAAGATCGCCATACCCCGGACAGGGTCTTGAAATTGATCGAATCGGACGCATTATACTGAAAGTATCGCCATGGATGCCGGTTCGGACGGCGCCTGAAATCCGCACTTTTAAGGAGAAAATTCATGTCAAAAGGGCACTCGCTACAAGACCCTTTCCTCAATGCGCTGCGCAAGGAGCGTATTCCTGTTTCCATCTACCTGGTCAGCGGTATCAAGCTGCAGGGGCAGATCGAATCCTTTGACCAGTTTGTCATACTGCTGAAGAACGCGGTCAACCAGATGGTCTACAAGCATGCCATTTCCACAGTCGTACCGGCACGATCGGTGAAGCTGCCGTCTCCGACAGGAGCCGACGGTGCCGATGATGCCGACGCTGCAACAGGCGCCAATGCCTGAATCGAGGATCTGATTGTTTTTCGAACGCCCTGAAGGTGGTGAGCATTGCATACTGGTTCACCTCGATCTGGACTCGGAGCGGGACCAGGAAGATCCCGTTGAGTTCGAGGAACTGGCTCGATCGGCCGGTCTGGAACCGGTCTATTTCCTGAAAGGCTCCCGTAAGACGCCGGATTCGCGAAGTTTTGTCGGCAAAGGCAAGCTCGAGGAGCTGGGCGCGCTGGTTCGCAGCGAAGCCGCGTCCATGGTTCTGTTCAATCATGCGCTGAGCCCCAGTCAGGAGCGCAACCTCGAAGCGTTGCTCAAGTGCCGGGTGCTCGATCGCACCGGCCTCATTCTGGAAATCTTCGCCCAGAGAGCCCGCAGCTACGAAGGCAAGTTGCAGGTCGAGCTGGCGCAATTGCAACATGTGGTCTCCCGCCTGAAGCGTGGCTGGACCCACCTGGATCGTCAGAAAGGTGGTGTGAACCTGCGTGGCGCGGGTGAAACACAGCTGGAGATGGACCAGCGCATGATCCGCCAGCGTATCAAGAGCATCAACAAGAGCCTGGTCAAGGTACGTGCCCAGCGCGAGCAGGGGCGACGTGCCCGCAAACGCGCCGAAATGGCCTCGGTATCGCTGGTCGGCTACACCAATGCGGGTAAATCCTCCCTGTTCAACGCGCTCACGAGTGCGGAAATCTACGCCGCTGACCAGTTGTTTGCTACACTGGACTCCACATTACGCAGAATACAGTTACCGAACTACGGTGAAGCCGTGTTGGCGGATACCGTAGGTTTCATCAGCCACCTGCCGCACAAGCTAGTGGAAGCCTTCCGGGCGACGCTGGAGGAGAGCAGCCAGGCAACCCTGCTGTTGCATATCATCGATGCTTCCAATGAGCAGCGTGACTATTATGTGGAACAGGTCGAGGAGGTGTTGGAGGAAATCGGGGCGGACGAAGTGCCCTGTCTGCAGGTGTTCAACAAGATCGACCTGTTGCCCGACCAGCAACCCAGGATCGAACGTGATGAGGCCGGAAGGCCTTCGCGAGTCTGGATCTCTGCCCTGAAAGGAACCGGGCTGGATCTGCTGGTTGAAGCGGTGTCGGAATGCCTGGGGGAGGACTTTGTCAATCGGGAACTGGTCCTCGACCCGCAGCAGGGACGCCTCAGGGCTCGCCTGTACGAACGTGGTGTCGTGCAGGAGGAGGCAGTGGATGACAATGGCTGCTGGCATATTGCGATCCGCATGCCGAGAAGTGATTTCGATCGCCTGCTCCAGGACGAACAGGCAGCAGGCTGAAACGAATCCCGGGAATGAATCGACAGACTACGGAAGGCAATACATTGTTGCAGGCCGTACTGTGTTATTGCGCGATAATTCGTTAAAATCACCCGGTAGTCAATCCGGGTATGGAGTGAGTGATGGCTTGGAATGAACCAGGTAACAAAGGCAAGGATCCCTGGGGGGGAGGTGGCGGCAACCGCGGTGGCGGTGGCAATGGCGGCGACCAGGGCCCTCCGGATCTCGATGAAGTGATCAAGAAGGCCAGCGAGAAACTGAACAATCTCTTTGGCGGCAAAACGGGTGGCTCCGGAGGTTCCGGCGGTGGCGGTGCTGGCGCCGGGGTTTCGGCCGGTCTGATCAGTGGTGTGCTGGTTCTTGCCATCGTGATCTGGGCGGCGCTCGGCTTCTACACCGTGGACGAAGCCGAACGCGGTGTGGTACTGCGCTTCGGTCAGTTGCATGAAGAAGTGGTCATGCCGGGTCTGCGTTGGAATCCACCGATAGTTGACGAGGTGACCAAGGTCAACATCTCCCAGGTCAACAGCCGCTCCTATGCCAATGACATGCTGACCACCGACGAGAATATCGTGAATGTGTCGGTCTCCGTGCAGTTCATTGTCCAGGATCCAGTGCAATATGTGATCCAGGTGCGCCAGCCCCAGAATGGTCTTGACCAGGGGGTGGAATCTGCCATCCGCCATGTGGTCGGCAGCACAACCATGGACCGTGTCCTGACCCAGGGCCGTGCCGAAGTGGCCGCCGAGGTCCGGGAGCGTTCACAGCGTTATATGGACCATTATGGTACCGGCATCCTGGTGACCCAGGTCAACGTCGAGAACGCCCAGCCGCCGAACGCGGTGCAGAGTGCGTTTGATGACGTGATCCGGGCGCGAGAGGATGAGCAGCGGGCCCAGAACCAGGCGTTGGCCTATGCCAACCGGGTGGTTCCGGAGGCACGAGGTGAGGCCCAGCGCATCATCGAGCAGGCCAATGCCTATCGGGACCAGGTGATCGCCCGGGCCGAAGGTGAGGCGGACCGTTTCGAGCTGTTGTTGACCGAGTACCAGGCTTCGCCCGAGGTCATGCGCGAGCGTCTCTATATCGACGCCATGCAGGACGTGCTCAATGCCACCAGCAAAGTGCTGGTTGATATCGAGGGCGGCAACAACATGATGTTCATTCCGCTCGACCGCATGATGGGGCAGGCTGTTGATGGCCAGATCGTCAGTGGGCAGCGATTGAACCTGGATGAACAGCAGATGCGTGATCTGGCCGAGCAGGTCAATCGCGAAATTTCTGCTTCATCGGGTTCTGACAGAGGCCGGGTGCAGGCATTGCCGGGCCGGGGAGGACGCTGATATGAAAAACACGATTCTAGGTGTATTGCTGTTCTTTGCCGTCATAGTCGGTGCCAACGCCGTCTATGTGGTCAAGGAAACCGAGCGGGCCGTGGTGCTGCGTTTTGGTGACATGATCCGTGTGGACGTGCCCCCGGGCATCCACTTCAAGTTGCCCTATGTGCATACCGTGCGCAAGTTCGATGCGCGTATCCTGACCGTGGATGCCACGCCGCAGCGTTATCTCACGCTGGAGCAGAAAGCCCTGCTGGTCGATTCCTACGCTATGTGGCGGATTGTTGATGTGCAGCGCTACTACACGGCAACTTCAGGTGAAGAAAGCCGGACCAATGCCCTGCTGGCCCAGCGCGTCAATGATGGTTTGCGTAACAAGTTTGGTGAGCGGGACCTGCAGGAAGTGGTTTCCGGGCAGCGCGACCTGCTGATGAACGAGATCACCGAGGAGTTGAATGCGTACACGGCCAATGAATACGGAATCGAGGTGATTGATGTCCGCGTCAAGCGGATTGACCTGCCCGACGACGTGCGTGGCTCGGTGTATGAGCGTATGACTTCCGAGCGGAACCGGGAAGCCCAGCAGCTACGATCGCGTGGTAATGAGCTGGCCATCGGTATCGAGGCCGATGCCGATCGCCAGGAAGCGGTGCTGTTGGTGGAAGCCTACCGCGACTCCGAACGGATTCGTGGTGAAGGTGATGCTCGCGCCGCGGCCATCTATGCCCAGGCCTTTGGCCAGGATCCGGAGTTCTACTCCTTTACCCGGAGTCTGAATTCCTATCGGGAGTCGTTCTCGTCCAAGGGCGATATACTGCTGCTGGAACCGGACAGCGACTATTTCCGCTATATGCGCAGTGGTGCGGGTGTAATGGCGGAATAAACCATCCGGGTTGCCGCGTGATGGTATCCAGGGGGTGGAAGTCAGTGGAAGCGCAGTGCGCCACTGGCTTCCACCCCATATTTTTGTGAATCGGGTCTGAAACGGTCATGTTGCATGAACTGCTGATTGCATTCTGCCTGCTGTTGGTGCTGGAAGGTATATTGCCGTTTCTTGCACCGCGCCGCTGGCGTGCCATGCTGACCATGGTGAGTCAGGCCAACGATCGCAGTATCCGGATGGTGGGCCTGGTCTGTATGCTCACCGGTGTGCTGTTGCTGTACTTGATCAATTGACGGGAAGGAATCATGACAAGCGCTGATCGATGGCTTTTGCCTGATGGCGTCGAGGAAGTGTTGCCGCAGGAAGCCGGGCGTCTGGAGACGCTGCGCCGCCGCATACTGGACGTGTACACCACCTGGGGCTACGAACTGGTCATCACCCCGATGATCGAGTACCTGGATTCCTTACTGGTCGGCTCTTCGCATGACCTTGACCTGCATACCTTCAAACTGACCGATCAGCTCAGTGGGCGCCTGATGGGTGCAAGGGCCGACATCACACCGCAGGTTGCCAGGATCGATGCACACAACCTCGATCGCGAAGGGCCGGCACGATTCTGTTATTCCGATACAGTGCTGCATACCAGGCCACGGGGACTGCATACTTCCCGCACACCCATCCGGATCGGGGCCGAGCTGTTCGGTCATGCAGGCATCGAGTGTGATGTCGAAATCATCTGCCTGATGATGAAAACACTCGAGACGGCTGAAATCGACGGTATCCACCTGATTCTTGGTCATGTCGGTCTGTTTCGCAACCTGGTCCGCGAAGCCGGTCTCGACAGGGACCAGGAACAGGTGCTGTTCGATGCCATGCAGCGCAAGGCCTATTCGGAGATCGAGAAGTTACTGGACAGCTACCGCGTCAGTACGGATTTGCGCGCCATGCTGTCGGGTCTGTCCCGTCTCAGTGGCGGCGAGGACGTACTGGAGCAGGCGGGAACGGTGTTTGCGGGTGCGCCCGAGTCGGTCCGCACCGCCCTGGGCTTCCTGTCACGGACCGCGGACATGGTGCGTAAGCGGCTGCCGGGAATCACCCTGGGGTTCGACCTGTGTGAGCTGCGCGGTTATGCCTACCATACCGGTATGGTGTTCGCTGCTTACACCCCCGAATATGGGCGGGCAGTTGCCAAGGGCGGCCGCTTCGATGATATCGGGCGGGTGTTCGGGCGAGCACGGCCGAGATCGGAAGAGC
>PWQG01000220.1 GCA_003556835.1 Gammaproteobacteria bacterium | reverse complement strand
CCGGCGCTGGCCATGATGATGACGTCCTTCACCCGGATCATCGTGGTGTTTGCCATCCTGCGTCAGGCCCTGGGCCTGCAACAGACACCATCCAATCAGATTCTGTTGGGCCTGGCGCTGTTCCTGTCCATCTTCATCATGATGCCGGTGTTCCAGCAGGTCAATGAGATGGCCATCCAACCCTACATCAGTGAGGAGCTGTCGCCGGACCAGGCCCTGGCCGCTGCCGAAATGCCGTTCCGCGAATTCATGCTGGCCCAGACCCGGGAATCGGACCTGCAGTTGTTCATGGACCTCTCGGGCAATGGCCCGGTGGCCACGGTAGACGAGATCCCCTTCACCGTGCTGGTGCCCTCATTCGTCACCAGTGAGCTGAAAACCGCATTCCAGATCGGCTTTCTGTTGTTCATTCCTTTTCTGGTCATCGACCTGGTTGTCGCCAGTGTGCTGATGGCCATGGGCATGATGATGCTGCCGCCGATCATCGTCAGTCTGCCTTTCAAGATCATGCTGTTCGTGCTGGTTGATGGCTGGGCCATGATCATCGGCACACTGGCAGCCAGCTTCGGTGTATAGGAGGACACATGGGACCTGATATGGTGGTCAACATCTGGCGTGAAGCCCTGTTCCTGGTGGTGACACTGGTGGCGGTGGCCGTGTTGCCGAGCCTGCTGGTGGGGCTGGTGGTGAGCACCTTCCAGGCCGCCACCCAGATCAATGAACAGACCCTGAGTTTCCTGCCACGCCTGCTGACCATGCTGATGGTGGTGATCATCACCGGTCCCTGGTTGTTGCGCAAGGTGCTGGAGTTCACCGAAGAGCTGATCCTGGCCATTCCCTACCTGGTGGGCTGATGCCGTTACTGGAGCTGACAGACGCGCAGCTGACCAGCTGGCTTGGAGCCTGGCTCTGGCCGCTGTTCCGCGTCATGGGTTTTGTCATGACCGTGCCCCTGCTCGGCAGCAATTTTGTACCCATGCGCGTGCGCCTGGTGCTGGCCCTGGCCATCACCCTGCCGGTGGCGCCCCTGGTCGGTCCCCTGCCAGTGGTCGAAGCCCTGTCCATCGAGGCCATCCTGATTGTGCTGCAACAGGTGCTGATCGGCGCCGCATTGGGTTTTTTCCTGCAGATCGTGTTCCAGATCTTTGTGCTCACCGGGCAGATGATTGCCATGCAGATGGGCCTGGGTTTCGCGGCCATGGTTGACCCCTCGACCGGGGTCAACACCGCGGTGCTCAGCACTTTCTACCTGATGTTTGCCAGTCTGCTGTTCATCAGCTTTGACGGGCACCTGATCATGATCCGCATACTGGCGGAGAGTTTCCAGACCCTGCCGGTGGCCACCAGTGGCGTGGGAGATACATTCATCCTGCAGATACTGTCCACGATCAGCTGGGCTTTCTCCAGTGCCCTGGTGCTTGCGTTGCCGGCGGTGACCGCGCTGCTGATGACCAATTTTGCCTTTGGCATCATGACCCGGGCCGCGCCGCAGATGAACATCTTTGCCCTGGGGTTTCCCTCGGCGCTGATGCTGGGCCTGTTCGTGGTCTGGTTGCTGACCGGCACGATCCTGGAATCCATCAATAACCTGTTTGCCGAGGCCTTCGCCATGATGCGGGGCATGACCGGCAGCTGAAGGAGGTTCCGTAGTGGCGGAAGACAAGGACTCCTCGGCGGAAAAGTCGCAGGAACCCACCCCGAAACGCCTGGACAAGGCGCGCGAAGACGGGGATATGGCGCGCTCGCGTGAACTCAACACCCTGGCGATCCTGTTGGCGGGATCGGGGGCCATGATCGCTTTCGGCCCGTATATGGGCGACGTGATGGGCGAGGTCATGCGCCAGAACCTGGTGCTCGAGCGTGAGCATATTTTTGATACAGCCACGATGTTCACCCACCTCAACAGTTCGGTGATGGCGGGGCTGCGTTCCCTGTTGCCCCTGTTTGGTGTGCTGCTGGTGGCGGCCATTCTGGGGCCGATCGCATTGAGTGGCTGGAACCTGGCCATCAAGGCCATCGTGCCCAAGGCCAGCCGCATGAATCCGGCTTCGGGCCTCAAGCGCATGTTTGGCAAAAAAGCCGTAATGGAATTGGGCAAGGCGCTCGCCAAGGTGCTGACGGTGGCTGCCATCGCCGCCGTCATCTTCAACCTGAACAAGGAGCGGATTCTCAATATCCACACCGAACCGACCCAGGCGGCCATCATCCACACCCTCAGTATTGTGGCCTGGTCGGTGCTGGCCATGTCCTGCGCCATGATCCTGATTGCCATGGTCGACATCCCGTTTCAGATCCATCAGCACCGTGAAAAATTGAAAATGACCTACCAGCAGGTCAAGGATGAACACAAGGAATCGGACGGCAGCCCCGAGGTCAAACAGAAGATCCGTCAACTGCAGTACCAGATGTCCCAGAATCGTCAGCTGGGCGATGTGCCGGATGCCGACGTGGTCATCACCAACCCGGAACACTACTCGGTGGCCCTGCGCTATCGCCAGGACAGTTCGGGGGCTCCGGTGATGCTGGCCAGTGGTGTGGACTTCATGGCGCTGCGCATCCGCGAGATCGCCCGCGAGCATGATATTCCCCTGTTCGAATCGCCGGCCCTGGCCCGGGCCATCCACTTCAATACCAAGGCCGGTGAAGAAATCCCGGCGGGTCTTTATATGGCGGTGGCACAGGTACTGGCCTATATCTACCAGCTCGAAGAATATCAGGCCGGGCGCGCCCGCGCTCCAGAACTGGCGGCGGATCTGCCCATTCCGGATGAGCTGCGCCGCGATACTTGAGTGTGAGGGCGCTTCACCAGCCGCAACTGGCCGGCTTTTTGCAAGCCTCCATCCACGACAGAGGGCAGGCCGTTATCGATACCCATAATATGCGGCCTAGAGAACAGCGGGATACCTGCAGCGTCAAGAAACCGTGTCAAGAAATTGAACCGGAGCGCGCGGCAGTACCCGGAACGTCAAGCTTCAGACAGGGACACAACCGGGCTTCATGAACTTCAGCGGTGACATAACTCGACAGAGTCTCCTGGACAATGCCCGGGGTCTGACCCGGGGCAACCTGGGCATTCCGATCCTGTTGCTGGTCATCCTGGCCATGATGACATTGCCCATCCCGCCTTTCCTGCTGGATGTGCTGTTCACCTTCAATATCACCATCGCCCTGGTGGTGCTCTGTGTTGCCGTCTACGCCATGCGGCCGTTGGATTTTGCCGTGTTCCCGACCATCCTGCTGGTTGCCACCTTGCTGCGCCTCGCGCTCAATGTGGCCTCCACCCGGGTGGTGTTGCTCAACGGTCATGAGGGCGGCGCTGCCGCCGGGCGGGTGATCGAGTCCTTCGGTGAAGTGGTGATCGGCGGCAACTATGCCGTGGGCCTGATCGTCTTCATGATCCTGATCATCATCAACTTCGTGGTGGTCACCAAGGGCGCGGGCCGTATCGCTGAAGTCAGTGCCCGATTCACCCTGGACGCCATGCCCGGCAAGCAGATGGCCGTGGATGCCGATCTCAATGCCGGCATTCTGGACCAGGAGACCGCCGGCAAGCGACGCCAGGAAATCACCCAGGAAGCGGACTTCTACGGTGCCATGGATGGTGCCAGCAAATTCGTCAAGGGCGATGCGATTGCCGGTATCCTGATCCTGGCCATCAACCTGATTGGTGGTGTGGCCATCGGCATGATCCAGCACAATCTGGGATTCGGTGATGCCACCCAACGTTATGCACTGCTCACCATCGGAGACGGCCTGGTCGCACAGATTCCTGCCCTGGTGTTGTCCACCTCGGCGGCCATCATGGTCACGCGCAACAATAACGATGAAATGATGGGTGCCCAGGTGGTGGGGCAGATGTTTGCCAATCCACGCTCCCTGGGTATTGCCTCGCTGGTTCTGTTTGTCATGGGTGTGGTGCCCGGCATGCCACATTTTGCTTTCCTGGCGCTGTCCCTGGCCGCAGCCTCTGGCGCCGTGTTCATCTACTGGAAACAGAATCGGGAGATGCCGGCGGATGATTCCGGGGGCGGCAAGGAGGAAGAGCAGGGCGCCGAAGAAAAAGCGGGGGATGAGCCCGCCGAACTGGGTTGGGATGATGTCACGCCAGTCGATGTCGTGGGTCTGGAAGTGGGTTATCGGCTCATTCCCATGGTCGACAAAGCACAGGGTGGACAACTGCTGGGCCGGATCAAGGGCATCCGCAAGAAGCTGTCGCAGGAACTGGGATTCCTGGTGCCTTCGGTACACATCCGGGACAATCTTGACCTGCGGCCCAATGAATACCGCATCACCCTCATGGGCGTGAAACTCGGCGGTGCCGAAATCCATCCCGAACGGGATATGGCGATTGATCCGGGCCAGGTCTTCGGCAAAGCCAAGGGTATCGAGACCAAGGACCCGGCCTTTGGCCTGGACGCGGTCTGGATCGAGCCGTCGCAGAAAGATCATGTCCAGGGCATGGGTTACACCGTGGTCGATGCCAGTACCGTTGTGGCCACCCACATGAACAGCGTGCTGCAGCAACACGCCCATGAGTTGCTCGGTCACGAGGAAGTGCATCAGCTGCTTGCCATTCTTGGCAAGAACTCCGCCCGACTGGCCGAGGAGTTGCCCAAGCTCATCAGCACCAATGTTCTGCTGCGCGTGTTGCAGAATCTGCTGCAGGAGGGTGTGCCGGTGCGCGACATGCGCACGATCGCCGAAGCACTGGCGGTGACGGCCACCCGGAGTCAAGATCCCGTCGCCCTGACCGCTGCCGCACGGGTCGCGCTGTCGCGCACGATTGTCCAGAACCTGTTCGGGGACGCGTCAGAGCTGCCCGTCATCACGTTGGACCCGGGTCTGGAACAGATATTGCTTAAAGCAGTGAAGCAGTCGTCACAGCAGGGCGAAGGAGGCGCTGATGACAACCTGGTGATCGAGCCCGGCATGGCAGAGCGGCTGCAGAGTGCCCTGGTGAAAACCGCGCAGACGCAGGAAGCCTCGGGCAACCCGGCTGTCCTGCTGGTGGCCGCGCCGCTGCGGCCCATGCTGACCCGCTTCATACGTTTCACCATAGCCGGACTGAAAGTGCTCTCCTACCAGGAGATACCCGAGAACAAGCAGATCACGATCGTGGCCACCATAGGCCAGTGAACAGATAGATCAGTGACCAGGAGGATGAGGGATCCATGAAAATCAAACGCTTTGTGGCCAATGACATGCGACATGCCCTGGGCGAGGTGACCCGCAGCTTTGGCGCCGACGCCGTGGTGATGTCGAGCCGGCGCCTGCCCGAGGGCGGCGTCGAGGTTCTGGCGGCCGAATCCTCCGCACTGCCACCCCGGGAGAAGAACGGGGCAGAAGAGACCGGATCATTGCGCAAGCGTGACGAGGATGACAAGCCCGATGCCTTCCGTTCGGTGCTGCGTGAGCAGCAGCTGGATCAGCGCGGCCGGCAATTGCGTGAACAGCTTGAGCGCTTGCGTCAGCAGGAAAATGCGGCGGCGCCGGACAATGACCCGGCCCATCCTGCGGCTTCGGGCGCTGTTGCACAGGAAACCCGCAGCGGCTCCGACACTCCCGGCACAACTCCGGCCATGCAGCAAGCGATGGACCGGGCGAGCGAGGAGGTCGGGCAGATGCGCAGTGAACTCAATGGCATCCGCAACCTCCTGCAGCAGAGGCTTGGCGCTGTAGCCTGGGAGCAGTTCAACGACCGCAGTCCGGTGCAGGCCACGGTCTGGGAACGGCTCTCGGCCATGGGCATTCCGGCCGGCCTGAGCCGGGATCTGCTGGGCCAGTTGCAGCCGCAGCAGGATGTGCGCCAGGCCTGGCGTTTCACCATGCATGAGCTGAATCATTCGATGCTGATCAACGGGGATGACCCGGTGGCCGCTGGCGGGGTGCATGTCTTCCTGGGGCCGACCGGTGCCGGCAAGACCACGACCATCGGCAAGCTGGCCACGCGTTATGTGCTCGAGCATGGCCCGGAGGAAGTGGCCCTGGTCACCACCGACAGCCACCGCATCGCGGCCCATGAGCAGCTGCGGACCCTGGGGCGCATCCTCGGCGTCACGGTGCGTGTGGTCGACCCCGAACACAGCCTGTCTGATACACTGGACGCCCTGCTGCACAAGCGGCTGGTGCTGGTGGACACGGCGGGCATGCACCCGCAGGATCGTGCCCTGCAGGATCAGTTGCAGGAACTGCTGGCATTGCCCGACCTGCAGAAATGGCTGGTACTGTCAGCCACCAGTCAGGGGCGCGTGTTGCAAGCAGCCTGGCAGGCTTTCCAGGCGGTCGGACTCGACGGTTGTGTGCTGTCGCGACTGGACGAAGCGGCGAGTCTGGGTGAAGTGCTGGCCCTGGTCGTCGAACATCAACTGCCGGTGGCCTACGAGACGCATGGCCAGAACATTCCGGATGACATCCGGGTGGCGCACGGGCAACGCCTGATCAGCACAGCCGTGCGCCTGGCGCGCACCCTGGACGGCGACGGCCAGGAACGTATGCTGGATGAATTTGTACGGGTATGGCCGGCGCCGCAGGACACGGCAGCGACCATGCGGATGAACTGACAATGGAAAAATCAGAAAAGGGGACAATGTGAGCGCGGATCACCCCATACAGGTCGTGGCCATCACCGGTGGCAAGGGCGGGGTCGGCAAGACCAGTGTGTCGGTCAACCTGGGCCTGGCCCTGGCCGAAACCGGCAAGCGTGTATTGTTGCTGGATGCCGATCTGGGCCTGGCGAATGTGGATGTGCTGCTGGGCATTAAAGCCGAGCGCACCATCGCCGATGTGGTCAACGGGGATTGTGACCTGAGTGAGGTCCTGATTCGCACAGAAAGCGGACTGTCGGTCATCCCGGCGGCCTCGGGCATCCAGTCCGTGGTCAATATGGAGCCGCAGCAGCATGCCGGCATCATCCACGCGTTCAGTGCCCTGGCCAATGATATCGACATCCTGCTGATCGACACAGCGGCAGGCATCTCCGACAGTGTCATCAGTTTTGTGCGCGCCGCCCAGGAAATCGCCATCGTGCTTT
>PWQG01000341.1 GCA_003556835.1 Gammaproteobacteria bacterium | reverse complement strand
CAGCGCGGCCTCTGCCGCCAATGCCGCCATTGAGCACATCCGTGACTGGGCCCTGGGTACCGATGGCAAGATTGTCAGCATGGGTATTCACAGTGACGGTAGCTACGGCGTCGCCGAAGGGTTGATCTACTCTTTCCCGGTCACTTGCGAAAATGGCCAATACAAGATTGTGCAGGGTCTGGATATCAATGAGTTCAGCCAAGACCTGATGAACAAGACCGAACAGGAACTCAAGGAAGAGCGTGACGGCGTCGCCGCACTGCTTCCCTGATCCCGCCCATGGCCGCAGGTCAGCGTAACCGGCGCGAATTGCAATTCTGGGTGCTCCAGCTCGTGGGTTGGAGTACCTGGGTGCTGTTGCTGGTTGTTCGGGACCTGACCTTCATTCCGGCCGAGTACATGTTTGACCGCGCCATGGTGTTCACGCTGGATGCCATGGTGGGCCTGGTGTTCACCAGCGGCTTGCGTTATCTGTACCGGGCCTCCTGGGACGCACCCGCCTGGCTGCGTATCCTGGTGGTGCTGGTCGGTTGCCTGGTGGCTTCCCTGGCCTGGCAGCCCATCAAACGCCTGATCGTGGCCACCGAGTTCGGCGCCAATGTCGAGCTGATGGGTTACGGTTGGGCGCCCTTTGTGAACATCCTCCTGCCTTTCACCTTTTCCCTGCTGCTGGTCTGGAGTGTGTTCTACTTCTGCATCAAGTATTACCAGCTTTTCCAGGTTGAGAAAGAGAAGTTCCTGCGCTCCGAGGCCCTGGCGCATGAGGCGCAGCTGCGGATGCTGCGCTATCAGCTCAACCCGCACTTCCTGTTCAATACCCTGAATGCCATCTCGACACTGGTGATGCAGGGTTCCAGTGATACGGCGAACCGTATGCTGACCAAGCTCAGCAAATTCCTGCGTTATTCCCTGGACCACGATCCGCTGGATGAGGTGGATCTGGAACAGGAGTTGCGCTCGGTGCAGCTGTATCTGGACATTGAAAAGGTGCGCTTTGAGGAGCGCATGCGTATCGAGATCGACGTCAGCGAAGAGGCGCGCAAAGCGCTTGTGCCGAGCATGTTGCTCCAGCCCCTGATCGAGAATTCCGTGAAATACGCCATCGCGCGTAGCGAGGATGGTGGCTGCATACGTATTACCGGCAAAGTGCTCGGTGATCAACTCGAGCTGTGTGTGATCGACGATGGTCCGGGCCCGGAGAACGGCCATGAGGAGGCAACGGTTGCCTCCAGCGGGGTCGGACTGCAGAATGTACGCAACCGACTGCAGGAACTTTATGACAGCCGCCATCGTCTTGAGCTTACTCGCCTTCAGCCCAGGGGATTTACGGTGACTGTGACCATTCCTTACCAGACATCTGCAAATACAGGATGAGTTTTGCCATGTCCGACAAGATCCGAAGCATAGTTGTTGATGACGAGTCGCTGGCCCGGGAAGGTCTGGTCATGCGTTTGCAGCAGTTTGACGAGCAGGTGGAGATCGTTGCATCCTGCCGCAACGGCAGGGAAGCCCTGCAGGCCGTGGCCGAGAAAGAGCCCGATCTGGTGTTTCTCGACATTCAGATGCCCGGCATGAGTGGGTTCGAGTTCGTCAAGCAATTGCAGCAGGACAATATGCCCGCGATTGTTTTTGTCACTGCCTATGATGAATTCGCCGTGGATGCTTTCGAGGTGCATGCCGTCGATTACCTGCTCAAACCCATTGAGGAGGATCGGCTGGCACTGGCCCTGGAGCGGGCGGAGCAGCGGTTGCAGGGCGGGCAGCCGGACAACGAGAAGCAGCGACTGTTGGATATTGTCATGGGGCTGACGGGCAAGTCCGAGTCGGCGGTCAAGGAGCTGCTCGAGTCCGGAGAAGCACCACGCAAGTATTCTGAACGCATTGCCATCAAGGACGGTTCTTCCACCATTTTTGTCAATGTCAGCGATATTGACTGGATTGATGCCGCGGGTGACTACATGTGTGTGCACGTCAAGGGTGAGACCCACATCATGCGTACCACCATGAAGGAACTTGAGGCCCAGCTCGACCCTGATGTGTTCCAGCGGGTGCATCGCTCGACCATTGTCAACCTGGAGCGGGTCGAGAAGATTTCATCCCACATAAATGGTGAATTCCACCTGACCCTCAGTTGCGGTACGGCCTTGAAGATGAGCCGCTCCTACAAGGACAAGGTGCGGCACTTCTTCCTTCAGGACAAGTGATTCAGGGGCAGGGCGCGCGTATCGCGCACCCGGCGCATGATGAAGCTGGAGTGTACGTCCGCGACGCCGTCGATCCGGGTGATGACATTGAGCAGAAAGTCCTGGTAACTGCTCATGTCCGTAACGATGACCTTGAGCTGGTAATCGGCTGACTGTCCGGTGATCAGCAGGCACTCGATGATTTCCGGATGCCTGGCGATTTCCGCCTCGAAGTGGGCGAAGCGATCCGGGGTATGCCGGTCCATGCTGATCTGGATGATGGCCATCAGTTTCAGACCAAGCTTTTCCGGGTCCAGCCGTAAGTAATGGCCTTCGATCAGGCCGCTTTCCTCCATGCGTTTGATACGTCGGGCACAGGGTGTGGCGGACAGGCCCACGCGTTCGGCCAGTTCGGCAATGGTGATGCGTGCGTCCTGTTGCAGCTCATCCAGCAGCTTGCGGTCAATGCGGTCGATGTTTTCTGTGCTCATGGCTCCGGGAAACTCCTGTCCTGAGTGTCTGTTTTATGGCTTTTCTGTAGTATATGGTGATAATAGCCAATAAAGTGCTCTATATTGGTTGCTGTATGCATTTTGTATCAAAATAATTGGAAGAAAGCGATAGAAACACCAATTGTATTGCCGTAAGCTTTGCAACATCGAGAAACCCGACACACAACAGGTACACGATCCATGTTTGACCACAGCAAGTACAAGCCGTTCCAGCCCATCGAAATCCGTGACCGTAGCTGGCCTGATCAGGTCATCCGGCAGGCACCGCGTTGGTGCAGTGTCGATCTGCGTGATGGTAACCAGGCCCTGATCGAGCCCATGTCGGTGAGCCAGAAGCGGAACATGTTCGAATTGCTGGTCGAAGTCGGTTTCAAGGAAATCGAAATCGGGTTTCCGGCGGCATCCCAGCCGGACTTCGATTTTGTCCGTGATCTGGTCGAAAACGGTCGTATTCCTGATGATGTAACCGTTCAGGTCCTGACCCAGGCCCGCCCAGAACTGATCCAGCGTACTTTCGAGTCCCTGAAGGGCGTCAAGCGGGCCATCGTGCACGTCTATAACTCGACCTCCATCGTGCAGCGCGAGAAAGTCTTCAAGATGGACCGTGAAGGCATTCGCCAGATTGCCATCAACGGCGCCCGTGAAGTACAGCGCTGCGCCGCCGAGGCGCCGGAAACCGAGTGGACCTTCCAGTATTCGCCCGAGAGCTTCACCGGTACCGAGGTCGAGTATGCCGTGGAAGTCTGTGACGCGGTCATTGATGTCTGGCAACCGACGCCGGAGAAGCCCTGCATCATCAATTTGCCGGCCACCGTGGAAATGTCGACGCCCAATATCTTTGCTGACCAGGTGGAGTGGTTCTGCCGACATGTGCACAATCGTGAGTCCGTGATTGTCAGCCTGCATACCCACAATGATCGTGGTTGTGCCGTGGCGGCGGCCGAGCTTGGTGTCATGGCCGGGGCCGACCGGGTCGAGGGTACCCTGCTGGGCAATGGCGAGCGCACCGGCAACATGGACATCGTGGTCATGGCCATGAATCTTTACAGCCAGGGCATTGATCCGACACTCGATTTCAGTGATATGGACCGCATCGTGTCCGTGGTGCGTGCCTGTACCCAGATCGATGTACATCCGCGCCAGCCCTATTCGGGTGACCTGGTGTTCACCGCCTTCTCGGGCAGTCACCAGGACGCCATCAAGAAGTGTCTCGACCTGCATCAGGAAGGCGATGACTGGGAAATCGCCTATCTGCCCATCGACCCCCATGATGTCGGACGCACCTACCAGGATGTGATCCGGGTCAACAGCCAGTCGGGCAAGGGCGGCGTGGCTTATGTGCTGGCCAGCAAGTTCGGCTTCCAGCTGCCACGCTGGCTGCAGATCGAATTCAGTCGCGTGGTGCAGAAGCAGGCCGAAGAATCCGGCCAGGAGATTGCCCCCGATGCCATCTGGGCGCTGTTCCAGCAATATTATTTTGAAGAGGAGCAGCCCGTCAGCCTGGAGAACTTTTCCATCAACAAGGCGGCCCGCGACGGACAGGAGCGCTTCCATGCCAGCCTGAGCTGTTTTGGTGAAACACTGGATATCGATGCGGTTGGCGACGGGGTGCTTGATGCCTTTGTCGAAGCGATCCAGGAAGCCCTCGATATCGAGTTCGAGATCATGGAATACGGTGAGCATGCCCTCGAGAAAGGCAGTGATGCCGAGGCCGTGACCTATATACAGCTCAAGCATGGTCGCAACCGTTATACCGGTGTGGCCATCAGCCGCGACATCGTCAGCTCTTCACTCAATGCGCTGCTGCGTGCCGTCGGTTATCTGCTCGAAGCGCAGCGCCGGCAGCAGGCGGCCTGAGATAGCGCGCCCCGCTCAACGGTG
The DNA here is from genome assembly GCA_003556835.1 of Gammaproteobacteria bacterium. Lineage (GTDB taxonomy): Bacteria > Pseudomonadota > Gammaproteobacteria > Pseudomonadales > Pseudohongiellaceae > PWQG01. The sequence continues at coordinate 2,476 of PWQG01000341.1, read as the reverse complement.
TAAACCGGCAGAGGACCGGGCCGTTCATGGCAGACCCAAAAGGACTGTTGTGAGGCCCCGCCAGCGCGGCTCCCACAAGGGCTGCATGCTGTGGATCATGCCCATCCGGCACAGGTCTGGCCCGAGATTCTGTTTCCCGTCATCTTCCTCAGGGAAAACTTTTTTCCGCCCTGTTGCGACCAGTAAGCACAAAGCCCTATTCTTGTGCCTCGTTCTGCATTTTCTACACCCGCGGGGATCCGCGCGCCATGGATGAGACAGCACTGGATGAGGCCCTGATAGAAGCTGCGGTGCAGGGTTCCCCGCGTGCCTGGGAGCAACTGGTGCGTCGCCATGAGCGGCGCCTTTTCAATTTCGGGCTGCGTCTTACCGGTAACCGCAGTGATGCCCTGGATCTGATGCAGGACGTGCTATTGGGCGTCTATCGCAATCTGCATCACTATCGTGGCGAGGCGCGGTTCAGCAGCTGGTTGTTCCGCATCGCCCACAACAAGGCCGTTGACATGAATCGTCGGCGGCGTCCGATGGCGATGTCGGATCTGTATGGCGGCCAGGACCCGGATCAGCAGCCGGACTGTGACCAGGTGGCCGATACCGAAGCCGTGGATCCGCAGGAGGCGGCCATTATCGGTGAGTCACAGGCCCGTATCGTGGCGGCATTGCAGGCCCTGCCGGCCACCCAGCGTCTGGTGGTGGAGCTGAAAATCTATCAGGGGCTGACATTTGATGAGATTGCCGGGATACAGGGCGTTTCGGCGAACACGGCCAAGACCCGTTTCTACGCAGCGATCCGGAAACTGAAACCCGGACTGGAGCAGCAACATGACATGTGACAGGACAGCAGGCACCCTGGCCGAACAGATGGCATTGAATGAGTCCGGCGTTCCGGAGCCGGAGCGGGTCCGGCGCCAGAACGCACTGCAGGCGCATCTGCATGATTGTGAAGACTGTCAGCAGGCGCTGCAGGCCTTAGGGCGGGTTGAGTCGCAGCTGTCACAGTGGTCGGAACAGGCACCGCCGGACTGGGACCGGGCGGCGCTGATCGGGCAGGAACGTCTGCCCCGCCGTTCCGGCAGCCGCGGTCATTGGCCACTCTGGCAATGGGCTCCGCTGGCCGCCTCCCTGGTGCTGGCGCTGGCTGTGGTGTTCAATTTGCAGATCGAGCGCCATGACAGTGGCTGGCAGCTTGCTTTTGCTGGCGCCGGGACCAGTGTGAGCGCCGAGCAACTTGATCGGACCTTGCAGGCCTTTGCAGCGGAGCAGCAACAGCAGCGGGAACAGGAATTCGAGCAGATGCTTGCCGCGTTCGCGCGGGAGCAGGGGGAGGAAAACCGGCAGCTGCTCCAGGCTGCGGTGGCAGAAATGAGTGATCTGAACCGGGAAAGTTTTGATCAGCTGGTTGACTGGATTGAAATCCAGCGACGTCGCGACCTGCAGCTGATGGAGGCAAGCTTCCGGGACATGCTGGAGCGCGAGCAGCAGACCGTGCAATCACTGCAGCGGTTGGCCAGTCATGTGCAGCTACAGAATGTGCAGCGTTGAGGAGTGTGTCGATGAAGAATCTGTATGTGTCCCTGTTAGCCGTCATGCTGGGTGTGAGTTTGTTGACCACGGTACTTGCTCAGGATTCCGCGCGGGAGCCGGAGCGGGAAGATCTGGAGGAAATCCGTCGCAACGTCTCGGGCTTTGCTGCCGTGCTGCGCGATGGTCTGGAGCTGGAATCGACAGCCTCGGTCTTCAATCGACGGTCGGAGCCGGTCAGCGGACGATATCTCGCCGGGCAGGGTGTGGTGATGGAAGTCAATGCGCCCTTGCGTCATCAAATGCATCGTTCCGGCCTGGCCCATATCCGCTCCTCTTTGCAGGAGCTGTCGCGCCAGATTGATTCGCTGGGCAGCCCGGAACGCACCGTGTCGCGCCCTGAGCCGCGCAGCCCTGCCATGCCCATGCGCATGACTCCGGAGCGACAGGCTGGTACCGATGCGACGCAAGCGCTAAGGGATGCGCTGTCCCGGATTGATCGGGATGACTTTGCGCGAATAGATGATGCCCTGCGCCAGGCACGGGAAGCTGCCCGACATCTGTACCGCGCCGGGGAGCTGACGGATTCTGCCCTGGCCGACTTCAACGAAAACCTGGGGCATTGGCGTCAAGAATTGACGCAACAACTGCAGGGATACAGACAGTTGCTCGGCCAGCTGGAAGGGGACAGTGGCGATCCCGATGACCTGTCCGCATCCTGGAGCGAAACGCTGACACAACTTCAGGAAGCTCTGCCGGAGCTGCGGGATCAGGCCCTGGCCCAGGCGGAACAATTGCGGGAGCGATCCGAGCAGTTGCGTGTGGAGCAGCAGCAACAGTGGTCGGAGGACAGGGATGCCCTGGAGCGGCGCCTGTTCCATGTGCTCTGTGATTTTGGTGCGGGTCTGCGCAGTCTGCCCGATGACGGCCACCTGAGCATTGTGCTCAATGGTCT